>JADJGJ010000004.1:0-300000 GCA_016708105.1 Crocinitomicaceae bacterium | reverse complement strand
TATCAAGTCCTTGCACCATCCACTCTATACCTGAGGTTTTATTGTGTCCCCATGATGGAATGATTGATGGATTGTTGAGCTCAAGTGTAATGGTAGAATTATTAGCGCGCAAATCAGGATAAATCCATGCTGACATCAGTTGTTTTAGTTCAGCTGAATTAAGCAGTTTGTTTGCCCCTTCTGCGCTGCCATAAAGTGTTCCCTTTTTATGAAGCGGATCAGCGTTGATGTCTAATTTAGAATCTTCAGGTATTCTGCCATTCACCCGGTTATTCCAAAACTCATCATTATTCAGAAAAAAATTGCCGGTTTGAAAAAGCGTAACATCAGGATATGAAACCCCGTTTTTTTCAAGCCAAATTTTAAGCGTGGGATATACAGTGGTGTTGCCATGCATGTTTTCTTTGTACTTGGTATCAAAAACCATGTCTGTCACTCCGTCAAAAATTTTTGCTTTATTGTATGCAATGTTTTTTTCTACTCTTGCTTGATATCCTTTATAGGTGCCGGTAAATTGTTGACCGTTCCACTTTAACCCGGTGCGATTTTCAAAATCACGAATCATGTTGTCAGCGGTTTGTTGCCCACGCTGTTTAGCTTTTTTAATTTGACGGGGAATAACAAGAATCATAATTAAAACAAAAAGCACACCTACTCCAATTCCGATGTACATGCCAAGCATGGGGTTTCCGTTCATAGCGAATAATTTGATTATCTAAGATATCATTTTTTTCTAAAAGCGCAAGAATTTATCTTATCGCTTGATAGACATCCTCCTGAAGCGCCTTTTACCAACGGCTTTATTGTTCCATGTAAATTTCTGTTCATTTATTTTTCCTGCCCAACTAATTTGCACATAAGATTCTCACTAAATTTATTGCATCATGGAAAACATAGAAAGCTCATTGAACGGTATATCAGCTGAAGCGTGTCATTCACTGCTTTCTGCCATTAGCGCCGGCATGATGATTAGTGTGACTGATGAGCGCGGTAAAATTACTTGGGTGAATGATTTGTTTGCCTACTACAGCGGTTATGCCCGGCATGATTTGATTGGAAAAACGCACGCACTGCTTAAATCAGGGCAACACCCAAAAGATTATTTCATTGCTATGTGGCAAACAATAAGCTCAGGCAGAACGTGGCGTGGTGAAATTTGCAACCGCAATGCAAACGGAGAACTGTATTGGATTCAATCTACCATTAGCCCTGTTATTCAGCAACGAGATCAGAAGTTACAGTTTATTGCATTATCAACACCAATTACGGAGCGCAAAGAAGAAGAGACTAAAACAATTGCATCTCAAAAATTTGTAGAGAACATATTAAAATATTTACCCCTTGACATTTGTGTTTTTGACCGATTTGGAACGCCCTTATATGTAAATCCGTCAGCAAAATTGCGCATGGGTAATGAAGGGCACATGATGAGCGAATTGTCAATGGCAGGTGACACGCTCAAAAAAAGCATGCGTGAAAAAATGATCAAACGCACTACCATGTTCAGGGAGGCCCTCTCAGAGAATATAGAAGTTGAATGGGTTGAAGAATCAGTAGAGGCTGACGGAAAAAAAGTATTCATGCTACGCAAATTTTGTCCGGTGACTGATGTTGACAACAATGTGTACATTCTAAGTTATGAAACCGACATCACAGCAATTAAAGAATCTGAAATTGAAACCAGAAAAAATGAAGAGCGATTTACGCTTGCTCAGCAAATTGCTAAAATTGCTCACTGGGAGTATGATGTTGCTGCCAATAATTTTATTTGCTCAGAAGAACTTTATCGTATATATGAAATTGATAAGGCTGAAGGAATTGGATTAATGGACATTCTAATGACCCGTATTTGTCATGATGAGATTGATTTGGTGCGTGAATCATTCAGAAACGCCATAGCACATGGTGATGATTTTAAATTAGAAAATAAAATTTGTTTGCCTGATCAGCGTGAAAAGTTTTTATATACTGAAGCCGTTTGTGATCGTAATGAACAGGGCATTATATCAAAAGTATGGGGCACCACACATGATATTACGGATAGAAAAATTGCTGATATACTGGTTAACTCAGCCATGCAACAATTGAAGTCACTGGCTGAAGACATGAATGATGCGTTTATAGTAGATGATGTTGAGGGCAGAATCATTTATGCCAACAATAAATTTTTTCAACTTTTTGGATTCAGTCAAGATGAATTGCATAACCTGCAAATGACAGATTATGTTTCACCTGAAGATAGAGTTGGACTTGTAAACAGACATGAACAAAGAATAAAAGGAATTGAAGTGTCACAAGAATTTGAATATACCGGCATCAAAAAGAACGGAGAAAAAATTCGGCTGCGCGTAAAAGTAAAGCCGGTTTACCAAAACAAACACATCATTGGCACACAATCACTCATTCAGGCGATTTAGTTTCCTACTCACTCAAGTTTGATTGCGCTCACTCAATCAACACAAAGGCAGCCCAATAATAAGGATCATATTTTTCACTCATGCTTTTTTGTGTTGCATGAAAAGCTTGTCTGATGTTTTTTAATTGCATGAGGTTAGCGTAGAATTGCATCATAAACTCGGCTGTTTCAGCATCAGGTACTTGCCATAGACTCATGATGAGAAAACGAGCGCCCGCCATTTTGAATGCGCGTTGTAGGCCGTAAACTCCTTCGCTGCCACGTATGTCTCCAAGTCCCGTTTCACAGGCTGAAAGAACAACCAAATCAGTATTGCGCAAATTTAATGTTGCCACCTCTTGCGCAGTTAATACACCATCTTCTCCTTCTTCAAAAAAGCTTCGGTTCCACATATCATTGGCTCCTGCCAGCGCAATGCCTGAACGCATTAAAGGGTTTCTGTTGCTCACAAAATTCCATATACCGTAACCAGATGCGCCACCTCTAAAGTCAGGGTTGTCTTCTTTCTCTTCATGATAGGTTTGCTTTTGCACTAATTCAGGATCAGGATAAAAAAAGCCATGAGAAGCAATGTGAATCATTTTACTTTCTGATGCATGGTTTTTGAAATTTTCTTCTGAAGCATTTTCTTGGCTAAAATAATTCAGTTTGAATAGGTTGTTTAATTGGGCATGAATTGAATCTGTTTCAATCAATGAACCGGGCAGATAATTCCACAATCGAGTAGACGGCTCCGCCAGAATCGTCTGACGGAGTTCGCCTCTCACACCACCGTACATGCGGGTCTCGCATACGGCGGTTCGTAAGTCATCAGATAAAATGCTCTTTACACCATTCTATCTTATTCGGATACTTTAATCAGGAGCTATGTCGAAACATTCTCAAGTTTATTTCCGAAAACTTACGTTCAGTCCTTCCTTCTTTGTGAGACCATCTGTGTTTTCCAATTTTCGCACAGCTCGTTGCTAAAGTACTATGACCTCTGCTGACTTCTTCATCGCTAACTCGTAGCATTGAAGACCTCCCCGGTAAGAGCGTGTTCCTTCCGTCAATTCCTGTTACATCTACTAATTAAAATTTCTTGTGTTCTTTGGACTTCACAATGGTGTGCTGCCATCCATTTTAATTAGCCTCTTATGTACTTCATGTTCTTCAGTACCAACTTTTGCAGTCTCGCTTCCTTCAGTGCTGAGATCACTCTCAACCACCTTGCGACTTGCTAAATTTTGGAACGTTACTTCCGCAATTAAGGAACTTTCATCCTCTGGAAACTTTTCACCCACCGTTTGCTTTTCTGAAATTTAATTTGCAATTTTAAACTTTTTGAATAGCTTGCGGCGGGTGCGCTACCGCTCATGCGGGGCGCACACACATGCTGCGTTTTGTCTGTGCTATATTTTACGCCTCCAAAAAGAGTCACGGTTCCGCTGGTTTCAAATTGATAGTTATCTGATGTCGCTATTTGTGCTGTGCTGCTAAGCGGCACCAGATTATACTTGTCACATAAAAAGCGGTTCTGCTCATCAGCCAATGCGTACAATGAAATTTTGTGAATGAGTCCAGATGCTGATATGAACAGCGTATTTGCATCAAGCAGAAATTGCTCAAGTGGTTTCCAAATTAATTGATACAAAGTTTGATTTGGTTTTTGTTTTGTGCCATACAAATTTTGTACATACGTCAAATTATTTGTTTGTACCAAACCAAGCGTTTTTTCAAGTTCTTGACTTGAACAAATACTTACCATTTCAGGGTAAACAGAATTGGGTGTAATAATCATAGCTGCATAATGAATAGCGGTGTCATTCATGTTCAGCGGGTTGAAATGTACAAACTCAATTGCAGCTTCACCGGGTTTTAAATGGGTTTGAATATCTTTCCAATCAACATCATCAGCTGCATGATATTCACTAAAAGCAGCAGATTTTTTTATTAATTCTTGCTCAAGTTCATTTGCTGATTTTTCTAAATTTTCATATTCAGATCCCTTAGCGTAAGCATTAGCAATTTCTTGTTTCAAGGCAATCCATTTTGTATAGGTTTCTATCAAGTTGGCATTACCACTTCCATGAATTGCGTCACGCATGGCAGTGGCCGACTTAAGTAGCAGCCCTTTCAATACAAGCGCATTGTTGTAAGCCAATTCGGTAATTGAAGGATGCTCATTTTTTCTCAATTCTGCAAATGCGTATAAATCCATGAAATCATCCACCATGGTATTGAAGTACAATTCTTTTTTCTGTTCAGGGAGAATGACAAAGTTGACATTCACATCATGCATCCGCATGGCAATTATTTCTGATATTTCACTTTCCGCTGCTTCAAAATTACCTTGAATTACATGTGTATCAAATAGGCTTTTTAATGCTATCCTTTTTTCATTTACCAAACCAATTTGCTGTGAAAGCACAAGGCTTTTATTGAAATATGAAATCGCTTTTTTGAATTTCAGCTGTGCTAAATACACCATGCCAATATTTTGTAGGTTTCCGGCAACAGCCCGTTTACTTCCAATTTCATGATTGAGAATTAGTCCCTTTTTGTAGTACTTGAGCGCCTCTTTATAATTGCCTTCATCATAATAGATCAGTCCAAGTTGAGTATACGAAATGGCTTCTCCCTGTTTGTCTCCTATTTGTATTTTTATCGCTAAACTGCGTTGAAAATAATTCATTGCCCCCTCTTTATTACCAAAATAATACTCAATAAACCCAAGGTTGTTAAGTGCAGATGAAATACCCGGAATATAATTCACCTCTTCATAATACAATAAACTTCTTTTCAATTCATCATACGCGTTTAGATAGTCACCATGCTCCATGTAAACTGAGCCAATGCTGGTCAGCGACGCCGCCATGCCAATGGAGTAATTAAGCTGCTCTCGCAAGACCAATGCCTGCCTATAGAAGTCAAGCGCAATGGCTGATTCTCCTCTGGCTAAATATACATTGCCTATATTGTCCAGCGCATTAGAAATGCCAATTGAATCCCCAATTTCAGTATAAATATTTTTGCACTCAGTATAGAATGAAAGACATTTCTCATAATCAGCCGCCACATAATAGTTCCAGCCAATATAATACATTGAACCGGCAAGCGCTTGTAACATGAGGGTGCGCACTGAATCAGTTTGTGGTTCTTTTAATTTTTCTGACGTGAATTCATACACCCAATAATTATATTTTGGCCAAACATTTTCATCCCAACAAAGTTTCACAATATTGTTTACCGCATTAATGCGGTCTATATCGGTTTCAGCATTATGATAATAGGATAAGCTGTTGTTGATGAGTTGCTGGTACTCGGGCAATATGTTGTCATACTCCAATGAGTCAACCAAATAATAATTGACATCAGCAAATTTTTGTCCCCACACTTGAAGGGATAAAAAAAAGATTCCGATTTTTAGACAACGGGTCATGATCAAAGATAAGAGAAAAACAGAAGGTGTTTGCACAGTATTTTTTATATGCAGATGAGCATGTATAAAATTGGTTGTAAAACGGAGTTTATTATATACATTGCAATACAAATGCGCTCATTAAATGAGAAATAATAATACAAATCATCCACTCAATTGCTAATTTCGCTGATCAACAATGAAATTACCTGTGTGCATTCTGCTATTGTTTTGTGAGTTTGTTGTTCACTCACAACGACAAGACAATGTTGATGCAAGAAATTTTGATTATGTCTACCTTGAACATTTGATCAAAACAGGAGTGGATGAGGTAAGGAAAAATCACGGATGTGAGCCTTTGATTAATGACTCAATTTTATATGTAGCTTCATCATTTCATGCTCAATACATGGTGCGCACCGGCATGTTGTCGCACACAGAAGATCAGTCTGATTCAACAAAAAACCCACAAGACAGAGTCAATTATTTTGGTGCAACAAACTACAGAGTTGGTGAGAATATTTTATTCACGCCCTACAATCGCTTGGTGCGTGGCAAAGACGGGAGTGAATTTGATACCCGGTCGTATCAAGGTCTCGCTGATGCCATGGTAAACGCATGGGTAAATTCTCCAGGGCATTTTAAGAATATTATTACTCCTTCGTATCAACTGACAGGGTTAGCCATTAGTTTAGACACATTAAACAAAAGGGTATTTGCTTGTCAGAAATTTGCTATCGCGGATTATCAATATTCATTCACTGAAAACAAAACGATGTTCCCGTATTCTGACTATTCACCAAAAAAATTGGTAGACAGTTTTAACCACATAGAAAGAATACTACTTGAAGACTATGAGTATGAATTTGATTTACGACATGATAAACCTGAAAACTGTTACACATGCAACCTGTCAGCTAATGACAGACCATTTATAACGCTTCGGATAGAAAACAACAACTTCATTTTGCGAATAGAGGACGCTAATTATGTAAAAAATCTTTTGAATAAACGATTTGATGGTTTTGCAGTTGAGATAGTAAGCTTTGATGATTACATGTGCGGTAATCCGGCATATTATACAAAACCCAGCAGAAGAAATGGACAAACAATGCTCAACGGATATATCATCAAGCCTCTGTTTAAAAAAGATCTTTATAAAGGTTTTAAAAAACGAAAAGTAAAAAGGGATGTGCGATTTCTTTCCTATATATTTCAAGCAGATTCTGTTGATTTTTTTAACCGGTTTGGTAAGTACAAGTTGGAGCGCTATAGCCATGAATATTTTGAGGTTTCACTTGGTAGGGTTCCTCGCAATATTCATGGTTATTGGGCACATAATTTAATTTATATTCAGAACGAACAAATATGTCGGTTTGATGTTTTTACCGGTTATTGTGGTGAAATTATTCAAGACTATCAACCTACTGATTTTATTCCGGCTTCAGCTGATGATCATTGTTATATACAACCCGAATCTCGATCACTTCATTTTTCAATTCCGTTTGAAAAAGGGAAATATGAGTTCACCAGACAAGACATTGAACCTTTCATACAATCGCTTGATGAGATAGCTTATTCCCTTGATTCGGTTCATATTCATGCATACTCTTCCATTGAAGGTGATTCTATAACAAATTATCGGCTTCAGATTAAACGGGCTGAAAGTATTATGAGTGTTCTACTTCAAAATCAAGAACAAATAGCACGTGTTAGAGTGACCACCTCAACTGATTGGAAAGGATTTTATAAGGCCGTTTCAAACAGCTCAAAATGGAAGTATTTAAGTTCTATGTCTCAGTCTGAAGTGTTGTCTGAATTAACTAAAATTGGATTTGACGCAATAGAAGATATCCTGAAAATGGAAAGGCGAGGTGAAATTGATTTATATTGTTCCATTCATCCAACCGACGAAAACCTGGAGTATTTTATTGCCAAGGAAATAAAAATAATCAATCATGGAATTGACTCATTAACAAAAGCAAAACGCAGTGTCACGAATTATCTTGAAGGGTTTTACTTTTTATACGAGTGCGTACATAGCAAAGTTGTGCAAGGAAAAATTGAACCAGAATTTTTAGCCACAATCAAAATGCCAGCCCAATACAAAGACAATCATCCATTAGTCCAGGCATACGTTTTATACGGACTTGAATTCAGTGAAGCCTTCAGTAAAAACAACCATTGGCAGGATAATTATTTAATAGATATCGAATACATTCATCAGAACTGCCAAGATCCAACGCATATTCTGCCTGAATTTTTATTTATTTTAATTCGTAACAGTATTGATTTCTACTTTAAAACCAACTCAGCAGATTTTGACAAGCTTCAATACTTACTCTCGTTACTTGAACAAATGGAACCATCATATCGGTCTGACCCCGCCGCCAAATTAAACATTGACAAACTAAATTTTAATTTGAATGTTTTGCTTTTAAATGCTGTTTTTGCAAAAGAACCAATGAAGTATAGTGGTAATGCAATAAAATCAATTGCACAGCTCTACAAATTTTATGAAAACTACAATCTTATGAATGGAAGCAAAGCAATTCAGCTTGGAAAAACGGCGGTTTATTTTCAGCAAATCTATCCGGCAATAGAATTGATGCAGCCTTTTGCTCATGACGATTCTGTAATGGCATATATACTTCCCTTGGGATATCAGCACATTTCAACTGATGGTTCACAGACTTGGTATAACGATGTGATACAGGCTGCTGAAGAAATGGATACAACGATATGGTGTAATATGTTTTTTGATGAATGTAAAATACCATTTCAAGCATTTGACTATGAACCCCTGAGAACGCTCTTTTGTGAAAGATGTATGGAGAAAAGTAATTTTATTCAAAATCTGCTTGGGAAAAAACAAATGAAATAGTACTTCAAAACTAAATCATCAATAATACTCAATAACCCGAGTAGTGCTAGTTGAGACCACTGCCATGCCCATCATCGTGACTGAAACAGTTGATTTGATCCAGTTGCCTCTATTGTCATATTCGTATTCTGTTTGAATTTTTTTCTCCCCGGGTTGACCAACGTAATCAATAGTCACTTCTTTAATCAGGTTTCCTTCTTCATCATATTCTCCCGTGCTGGTAGAAATTAATTCATCTTGTGCATAATACACTTTGGTTGATATCAGCTTGCGCTTTTCATTGTATTCATACACATACCTGTCAGAAAATTTTCCGGCTTCTTGAGCAGACATTTCTATCATATCGCCCCATTCGTTATAAACCATCTTTTGCACAACGGTATAGTCTCCGGTTGTCTCTTTTAAATAGATCAGCCTTTTATGTTCATCGTACTCGTAGTAATATTTATAGTCTTCTGATTCAACAGAAATCAGCAGGGAATCATTATATAAATATTTGATCGTGGTTTTTTCATTCAGAAATACGTCATTTATCTCTTCTCTTTCAAGAAAACCAAGTTCATTGAAAATTTGATGCCCATTTTTGGTCAACACACCTCGTTCATACATTTCCACCTTTGATTTTCCACTTGCGTCTTTTGGACTGTAAATAACCTGTTCAATTATCTTTCCGTCAGATTTTACTGTATACCCTAACATAAATCCTAACATGTCATAAACCGCTTGGTAATGAATAGTGTCTCCAAATTGTACGGTAGCATAATCAATCAATTGATGCATGGAATTATATTCAGCATAAATGCGCTTAGATACTTTTCCATACTTGTTGTAATGGCAGTAGTACGACATCCATCCAGCAGGTGTAAAATTCAAAACTTCAATACAAGTACTAGTGTCTGTTTTTGAAAAACTATTCACCTCTTCATCACAGGTCATTTTAACGGTGAGGGTTTTCACCGGTCCTTTTAATTGAAGCATTTCCAGATTATATATTTCCAGATTGTATTGCCCATTAGTTACTGTGCCAAAACCAAGCAGAAATAGTACAACCAACCAGTTAAACCCATAGGTTTGAAAAAATATCATGGAAAGAAAACGAACAATTCTACGACCTATAATTTCTACTGTTTGCATGCGTTCGGGTTAAACGTTGTTCTAATTACAAACATAAGATTTGTTAGCGACAAGACAATGCGCAAACGCAGCGGGTTACCGTAGGGGCGAATCGCATTCGCCCAAACACAAACGCGGAGGATTACCAACCTCATCAAAACCAATCACTATCTTTGAAAAGACTATCACATGGAAAGCACAGAAGAAACTGATTATGATTTAAACCTAGGGAAGTACAAACGTTTTGAAAAAAAGTTTCCCTGGATGTTCCTTATCAAAATTTTGGTAGGTGGATTTTTGGTTTGGTTAGTTTTTCAAATGATTCGCGAAGTTGAAAACAAACGACCTGCGCCTTCAACACAAGATGAAATAGAAATTATATTACCTGAAAATTAATTGGTAATAAAGGATATTCCACGGCCCCATAAAAGCAGCATCGCAACCTTTATTAAAAGGACTGAACTTACGGTAACCTACCAGCAAGACCAAAAACTTTTTTAATAATCCGAATTGCAATCAGGCCTGTTTAAAAAAATTGGTGATCTCAAACCCGTTTTCCCACACCAATCAACACTGAGTTAAATCAAGCATTTAGCGCAGAAAAACAAAACGTGAAAAAGTATTTAATCAGTATGATACCTGCAATGTTCCCTGACGCATTTCAGTTGAACCATCAGGCAGGGTTAACTCTACTAAAAGAAAATAAGTTCCGGCGCTGGCTTTTACTCCTGCATGGGTAAAACCGTCCCATGAACCGTGCAGACCGTAAAAAATATACATCACTTCTCCGTGGCGATTGTAAATGGTACAAGTAAGCGCATCATACCCAACACTAGAAATTCTGAAGTAATCATTAATGCCGTCATTGTCTGGTGTAAAAATATTAGGAATCTCAACACTGGTTTGAGAAAATCCACCCGAATTGAGGAGAGAAAAAAAACACCCTATGACAAGCAGTCGTTTCATTGATGATGACAAGTTACAAAAAAAACCACAATTAAACGATTAACGCGTTAAATTTTCTAGTTGTAGTCCGTAATTTTTTCCTTTTTCAATTGCCGGTACACCTTCAAACATCCATTCAGGCGCAGGCGCACCCAACAAGTAATAATCAAAAAACTGGCGCATGCGAATGCTTAAATCACGACGGTTTGCCTGTTGCATCAAATTATGTTCATCTCCGTTATAATTAAGTAACCACGCCGTTTTTCCCAGACGGCGGAGACCCATATACAACTCTATTCCCTGATACCACGGAACGGCTCCATCACCGTCATTACTCATAATTAATAATGGCGTTGTCACCTTAGGTAAACCAAACAAGGGTGAGTTCAACATGTATAAATCCGGTCGTTCCCAAATAGTATACCCAATTCTGCTTTGCGTTCTTTCATATTGAAACATCCGACTGTAACCACTACCCCATCTGATACCACCGTATGCTGAAAACATATTGCTTACCGGTGCACCCGCCATAGCTGCTTTGTAGCGATTGGTCATGGTGACTAATTGTGCGGTTTGATATCCGCCCCAGCTTTGACCTTGTAAGCCCATGCGAGTTGAATCAATCCAGTGGTATGTTCGCACCACATGGTCGGTTCCGCTCATGATGCAATCATACGCTGATTGTGCCGGATAACCCGGTAAATATTCAATGTCAGGGATAAAAATAATATACCCGTTACTTACATATTCAGTAGCGTATACAATTGATGCGGTTGGTTTTGGTGCATAATACAAATGCACATCATCTACATATTTTTCATAGAAGTACACGATCATGGGGTATGATTTTGTTGAATCAAAATCTTCAGGCTTGTATAATAATCCACGCAGTGGTTTGCCATTATAATTTGTCCATGAAATAATCTCAACCGTTCCCCAATTATATTCATTTTGTTGTGGGTTGATGTCAGAAATTTTTACAGGATTTTCAAAAACCGTATTCGTTAATTCTAAATCAGGGTACACCGTAAAATTCATGCGACGAAACAAAATTAAATCTGCTTCTTCTGCTTTCAAAATGGAGGTGTATTTATGATCAGATGATATGAGTTTCTTAAGTGAATATGTGTTGTCAGCACGCGTAATTTTATATACCGTTTCTTTTTTAGTGAGATCATTTATACCAATGACATAGTTGGCGTGAATATCGGTGTATAGGCTGTCAGAATCTAAACGATAATAATTTAATTTCTCTCTTGTATTTGCATTTTCACCCACTTGTAAACTAAAGTTTTTTGAGTTATCAGCCGGGCAGAAAAACCAGAGGTTAAATCGTGCGGCAATAATGGCATACTCATTACCATCAATCAAAGTCCAACCGGCAAAACCTTCTTCATCAGCAACAGAAGGTAATCCATTATTATCTGCTGCGAATAAATCTTCTGTTTTGTCTGAAAGATTTTGAATTTCTGAAGTGTTTACGTTTTTTGCGAACCAGGCAGAATCAATACTTGCATAATAGAGAATAAATTCACCTGCCGGAGACAAACTAACTGTGTTGGCATATCCTTTTAATTCATTTACAATGTTACCGCTGGTGCGATCAATTACAAAATAATCAGATTTCCATGGATATGCCCACGTTGCTTCACGCTGGTAAGCGCTGTCTGAACTACCAAGCAAATAAGGCGAATTCAGAAAAAGATCATTTCTGATTGTTGGAATTTTTTCAGAACCAAGTTGTACAAATTTTTCTTGCTCAAAATAATAAGCCGCTTTGTAATTCTTTTTCTGATCTGAACTAAGTTCAGTTAACTGCACAGGTTGAATTCTGTTATCATTAGGCCCCCAAATATCTACTTTTGCTTTCTCGGTTGATAACAAGCTGTCTTTTACATCAGCTAACTGAAGTGGTGCCGTGCCAAAAAATAATACTTCACCGTCTTTACTAAAGGCCGGTTTACCAAATTCACTCACGGTATAATTATCAGGCATGCCAACGGATGTTGAATCCACCAGACACGTCAAATTTTTTGTAGCATAATCAAAATAATAGAGGCTGAAATTTTTTGTCTTGTTGGTGTCTGCACTTGCTAAAATGGCAACTTGTTTTCCAGCTTCATCTTGCGTAAATGAATTGATGGCGTATTGATAATCCAGCAGCAACGTGGTCGTACTGTCTGCCACATTATAAAACCAGAGTGAGAGGGTGTCTTTTTTGCCCTTGTGGCTTTGGGTGTACAGCAAATAATCTCCATTTTTACTAATAAGATATCCGGTCACACAATCAAACTGTTTCTCATGTCCGTTTTGATAATTATAAAGTATCAACCGTGTTCCGGAGGTAGGATTTTTTACACAGGCATTTTTTGCTTTTTTCTTTTTCTTTTTCTCAGGCTCTTTTGGACAATCAGTTCGCGGATCTTTATGTGACAACCAGGCTAAATAGTTTCCCTCTTCAGCAAATTGAAATGATTTTACATCCGGAATTTTATACAATGAATCTAATAGCGGACGAAAAATAAACAAACTGTCTTTTGGTAATTTGTCCTTTGGCGTTTCAGCTAATTTCAATTTTCTAATGGTATCATATTCAGGCTCAACTAAAAAAACAAAGCACGTTTCATCTTTACTGAATTTTGGATTTTTTGCACGGCTAAATTCTTTTGCAAAAGAGTCAGCCGTTGATTTCAGATATAGCGTTGCATCTCCTTCAAGCGGAGCAGCATCATAGAACAAATACTTTCCTGATTTTGATAACTGATGCGTGCGTATTGTTTTCCATTCATCATAAGCATGGTAATCAATTTTCTTTTTTTCCTGACTCCAAAGTGAAGTAGAAAATAACAGAATAAACAGAAAAAGAAATGAATGTTTAGACATGATCAGGAGCGGTTTAATGGTCTACAAAAATAACAGCATTTGGGGAATGATGTTTAATCAAGCAGAATTACCGCACTGATGCCTGTTTTAAATCATGGTTTAAAAATGAAGCTAACCCTATAATTTACCGCCATCATTTGATTGACAAAATCTCCAGAACGCCGCATTCTGTATACATTTTGCGACATCGTTTTTGCCGGTTGCCATTGTTGATTGTAGGATAATAATATTTTCTCCAAATACTTTTTTTGATCATTTTTACCTGAATAAGTAACTTGAGTAATTTCTCCATTGGACAAAACAATAAATGAAAGCGTGTCATTCGTGAATGTCTCTAATCCAAAATTTGCAGTAAGAGAATCTTGCAACAGATTAGACAGATAAGATAAACTTTGACTGCTGCTGTCAAAACGCGTTGGATGAAAGATAGGCGCATGGTCAACTTTACTCAGAATAAACGGTGCCCAATAATTGATGTCATGTTTATTGACAATGGTTGAATTCCACACCATTTCATGCTCGGTTTCTCTTGCCTTGTCTTTGCAAACCGCCCATGATATCATTGGTTCAAGTGTAAAGTCATCATGTTGTTTTATTGCAAAAAAACCTCCGTAAATATGCATTGGTTCTGTTATATTTTGGAAGTAATTTTTCCAAATAATCGTGATATCAAGAATGCCTGATGGTAAATCATCAGTAGACAGGTTGCTCAATAAATAATCTGTCCCTTGAAGATATTTGTTGCGATAGTATTTTCTTTCTCCCTTGGGATACTCATCTTCTTCAGAAAATTTCTCAGAGAATTCTAAACCCTCTGTATATGGGAACAGCTTCAAACACCAGCCTGAAATAAACATGCCTCCATATTCTTCCATATCCTTGTAGATCCGGTTCCAGAAATCTACATTTATTTTTCCGTCATATACATGAATGAATTCCTGAATGATGGGTTCTAATTCAATGCGCCAGAAGTCCATTCCAAAATCAGATAAGTATTTCAAGTTGTTTTGAACGCGCACCCAGTCATTACGCGTGCCAGTCAATGAAATAGAAGGAATGCCACAGCCCGACTCTGAAATATAAGTAAACACCTCTTTGAACGAATGAAGCGCCGTAATTCTATACACCGTTTTTGTTGCAGCCGTGGTAGTAGAAAACTGCGGAACAAAAAAATCACCATATTCTTTTTTCATGTATTTTTCTACCTCATATTGAAGTGATGTGAGCACGTTGGCCCATTGGGCATTATCAACAAGGAGGGAATCGTTTCGCACAACCAATTCGTTTGGTTTTTGTTTAATGAAGATCACGTCTTCAAGCGAATCAATTTTTTCATTGATATGTATTGCAACTCCTTGACAAATGGTGAGCCAGATAATATCTGGTGACAACATCAACGGTCTGTGTTCATCAAACGCACGATGAAGGGTTTGGATGAACACATTGCCTTGCGCGTAAACCAATGAATCTTGATGCTCATCAGGCATGTAAATAATTTCTTTGCCAATTTTACTTTCAAAAATTTTCTGCGCCTCATCTGTTTTTAATAAACTGGTCGCCGGTTCAACATCTGCAACTTGAAATGTAATGGTATCAGGCAGTTCATGCGAGACCTCAATGTTTTTATTTGTGAGCTGTTTGAGATTGGTTTTAATTTTGGCCGAGTAATTTTCAGTACTTTTTCCATTTGATTTTTCGGCTTCAGCTATTTCAATTAACCCAAAAGCCATCAAAGCCATTGCTGCCGAAATGATCAACATTTTTTTGTACATCGCCCCCATGAAAATTATTTCTCTTTTTACCGAATGTAAGTCCTTATTACATGTCCGTTTGTTAAAAAATCTCAATCTTACAATTCAGGAAAAGAAAAAAGTAACAATTCATTACAAAACACCAAAGCGTGAGAATTAATTCCCCGCAAAGTGGCGCAGCAAAGGTTTAGGCAAAAACTATTTCAACAGTCAATTAAACAACCGTGATTTTGATTGCAAATGGTGTTGTGACAATTGTTTTGGTACGATGCATTTTTTATTAGCTCGATCTCAGATGAGCGATAAATGTCAACGATATTATGGCGCAGGAAAAATTTGAATTTTGTTATCTATGTGATTTTTAAATCCAATATCATATACCATGGTATACTTTTCGCCAATAGGGCTGTTGTGGACATGCGTAAAATACGTGGGGTTGTAACCATAAGCAGTGACAATATCAATTGAAATAGGTGTGCTACGATAAATCTGGTACAATTTGTTCAGCACGGTCCAGTTTCTGTGCAGTGATTTGTTGACCTTCAGCACCACGGCTTCCTTCTGTTTGTTCTGTGCGTTGTGGTGTCGGTTTTTACATGCAACAGAACAAAATTTTTGGTTTGATCGTCCACCGAATTCTTTTTCACAGGAAAGGCAGCTATTCATGTATTTGGGTTTTTTAATTCTGTCCTGTTAAACGCATGCTTTTTTAAAATGTTACATAAACTTTTAACTGGCTGGCTTACCGGCCACTTTAAAATCTATTTTATAATAGAACAGCGGCAAAAAGCCTAATTGCAAACGCTCAGCATAAGGCTGTGATGGGTTGTCAGGATTTGGGGTATAGGTTAACCCAAGTATGTTTGGCGTGTTCAATAAATTAACTAAATCAAGTCCTATTTCATGACTGGTTTTTTTGGCGTTGATTACATAATTTACCTTAAAATCTAATCTGAAATAATTTCTGAAACGCAATTCGTTATAGGCTGAATCAAGATAAACCAGTTCTTTTAAGTCATTGGTTGCAACTGTATCAATAAGGCCATATCTTTTTCCTCCGGCATAGGTTACTTTTACTCCAAAGCCAAGCGTGTGTTGGTCGTTTTTTCCAACTTTAAATTCTTTTCCCGCAAGTAAATTGGTAATATAATTTCCATTAAAGTCTGTGTTTCTCAGCACACCGTCACTGCCCGTATATTGTGACTGATATAAACTCATGGTAGCCAAAAAGAAGAAACTTTTATCAAAGAATTTTTGCACCGTTAGTTCAACACCATAGTTCGCTCCCGTTCCGGTATTTTGCAAACTGTCAGGGAAGAAACGTGCAAATCCGCTACCTTGATTAAGCATTGAAAATGCAGATGGAACAACCTCAACCGGCACATCATATAAATATTGGTAGTATACTTCAGTTTTAATTTGCAGAGATCCTTTCAGGCTGATTGAATAACTCAACACACCATGTATGCTCTTTAAAAAATCCATGTTTTGATTGTGGTAGATTTTATTGCCTGCGCTGTCAATTTTGTGGTAAGTATACAAATACAAAGGATGTGTTTGTGAATGCATCCCGGTAGCAAAAGCCAATGTTTGTTTATCTGTCAAATCAAACTTAATTCCCGCTCGTGGTTCAATGGGAGAAAATGAATTGCTGAATGAAAAATACTGACTGTGCAAACCTGTATTCAGGGTGATTTTTTCACCAATCTTATACTTCCACTGAATAAAAATTTGCCCCAGCAAACCGGGCTCAACATTGTTATAATCCCACCGATAATAAAAGGCCGATGTTGAATCAGATATGTCATTGCGAATAGAATCACGCATTTGAAAAAAGTTAAGATCAGCATTGAACCCATACTTAATCACATGCTTTGGTCCAAATTTTTGATTCACCGAAAAATATGCTGAGCCGGTAGAAATTTTAAACTCATACCCCATCATCGTAAACGGATCAGCATCATAAACCCAAGCGCTGTCAGACCCAAGATGTCTCAATATATACTCATGCTCACTATTTTGGTTTTGAGCAGAGTAAGCAACTGAGGTTTTGAGAAAACAATTCTCATTAATTGTTTTTTTCAATGTCAACCCCGTTGTCATCATATAGGTGTTGAAGTGTTGATCTCTGTCTTGTTCTCCATAAGCATCTTGAGCAGGCACAAGTTGATCTGAAATCATGATGTCAATGCTGCTTGATCCACCAATACCCCAAAATGAAATTGCGCTACCTCCTTTAAGTGGAAAATCAAATTTAAACGCCCCGTCTCCGTATACCGGAACCGCATCTGTTCCATAAGAAATTCCCATTTTATCCATCAGTGTTAGAGTGGAGAAGCGCCCTAAAATTAAATAACTTGCTTTGTGATTTGATGAGAGAGGTCCTTCAAATAATACCTCAGTCCCCAGCAAGCCAAATTGTCCTGAGAACTCATGAATATTATTATTGCCACGACGCAATCTAAGATCAAAAATTCCACTGGTACTGTTTCCATATTCTGCCGGAAAAGCGCTCATGAAAAAATCTGAATTATCGAGAATTTTATTGTTGAGAATAGATACAGGTCCGCCTGTTGAACCGGCAATTCCAAAGTGATTTGGGTTTGGTATACTCACTCCTTCAATACGATAAATTATTCCAAGCGGTGAATTCCCCCTGATGACAATGTCATTCCGCGAGTCATCTGTGCCTTGCGCACCGGCGTAATTAGACATCATTCTTGCGGGGTCTCCCCTGCTACCGGCATATCTATTGGTTTCTTCAATAGAAAATGATTGTGAGCTGGCAGTAGCCATATCATTATTAGTTTCTCCCTGCTTCACGGCAACTATTTCCACCTCTTCGCTAACAATAACTGATTCTGTAAGCTGCACGTTCAGCACCACTTCTTTTCCTGAAGTAACAATCACCGTTACCTCTTTAGACTCATATCCTACTGAGGTAAAAATGACCGTGTGCTTACCAACCGGAACCTGCGTGAGAACAAAATTTCCTTCATCATCACTAATGGCTCCAATTGTTTTATCGGCACTGATGTTGATTTTTATCTTGGTGCCAAACAAAGGATAATTGGATTCACTGTCTGAAACCGTACCGCGAATGGTTTGTGTGATGTCCTGCGCAAATGAAAATACACTGATAAACAGGGCAACAAGTAAAACTGAACTTTTCATGGGCTTGAAAATAATTCAGCCAAGATATAAATTTATTCCATTGAAGCACTGTTTGTTGGTGTTCTCTTGAAATGACCAAAAACAAAAGCCATCATTAACTCATGTGAACCTGAGCTGTAATTGCGCAGATCTGTTGTTGTAAAATCGAATGAATACCCAATTCTGAGTTGATCTTTATAGCAATACCCAATTAACGCATAGGCCGCATCATGCGTGCGGAATCCTCCACCAAGCCATACTGCGCGTTTATACGTAGCTCTGAGTCCAATGTCAAGTTTCAGCGGAGCGGGTAAACCCATTTTTAAAAGAAAAGACGGATCAAGGTCCCAGTCTTCGCCTAAATGAAAAGTATAGCCTCCATGAAAATAAAAATGATCTTCCATAAAACTTTCTGAAGAAGTTTGTGTTGCAAGGAAGGTCATTTTGTTGTGCAACATTTGTTCAATACTTGCGCCAATATACCAATCAGGATGATAAAGGTATAACCCGAATTTACCGTCCAAGTCTTCACTTTTAAGTAAGCCGTTTGAAAAATAAAAATCTCCGGGATGATAGGTGGTCACCTTATCTGCATCAAGCATCCATTGATTAAAGCCCATTGATAAACCAAACGACAGTCTTAGATTATCATCCAACTGGATTTGGTATGCGTAGGAAAATTGAAAGCCTAGTCTTCTGGTTGGACCAACATTGTCGGTGTACAAATATCCGCCTAATGCATTGTTCTCAAATTTCAGAGGCCCCTGAGCTGAAAGTGTAAATGTTCTCGGAGCATCTGTAATGCCTACCCATTGATAGCGATTATTGGTCACCGCCTCCCATGTCGGGGTGGTACCGGCATAAGCGGGATTGAATGCGTATTGGTTAAATGTGTATTGCGTGAATTGAGGTAATTGTTGTGCTCCTGCCGTCAATGACATTAAAACAAGGGCTGATAGGATGATTTTTCTTTTCATTGCTTTCTCGTTTTAATGTTTACCACATAATTGTAATTGGACCGGTGAATGGATCAGGAAAATCTTCATGATCTATGTCTATCACAAAATAATACGTGCCTGCAGGCAATTTCTTGTTGTTTTTCGTTGTGCCATCCCAATCATCAGCATAGTTTTCGTCACTTTCAAATAGCAATTCTCCCCAACGATTATATACCTGTATTGTTATTGATACGCCGGGGTATTGATCCAGAAAATCTAAGATCCATGTGTCATTCAGGTTGTCTCCATTTGGCGAAATACCATCCGGAATAATGATATCAGGCAATACCTCAACGTACATTGAATCCATTGCCGTACAACCATTGGTGTCTGTTGCTGTAACATAATACATGGTTGATACCTGTGGTTTCATTACGGTAGGATTAAACAGGGTATCATTATTCAAATAGGTTGAAGGAGACCACAAAACGGTATTTGTTGCTGCCGTTGTTGGTGTTCCGCCTATACCGCCAGTCTGGGTCGTATATAAATCAATGTCTGGTCCTGCCTCAACGCTAATTTGACCGTTCATGGTTACCAGCACCGTGTCTTGATGTGAACAGCCGGCAAAAGAAACCTCAAGAATAAACTCTGTATTTCCAACAGCAACAGGTGGCAACACTAGGACATTGGTATCAATAATGAACACTCCAAGTGAATCATACCATGTATACAATGCCCCAGCAACATTAGATGCTCCAATAAGAGTAAGCGTGTCATTGTAACAAATAAATTCATCTAACCCTGCGTTGGCTAAAACAACCAATAATGTATCAACTGCAACGGTGTCCTGAGCTATACAACCGTTCTGATCAGTAACGGTAAGTGAATAATTCATTGGAAGCAGGGCTGAAATGTCCTCCGATAGTATGGTGTCGGTAAGGGTTTGAGAAATCCACTCATAGGTGTATCCCGGTGTTCCTCCATTTACCGTAATATCTATACCTCCATCATTAGCATTTAGACAAGCGGCGTCTGTTATGTTGTCAATGGTTATCACGATAGCAGACGGTTCAATCAGTGTTCCGCTTTGTGAAACACCGCATCCATTTGCATCCGTAATATTCACATTGAATGTTCCATCGCACAAACCTCCGGCAGTAAAAGTTGTTTGTGAGGCAGGATCATCCCAAACAAAACTAAACGGCAAGGTACCGCCTATTGGGTTTGAAACAATAGAACCATCACAGACTCCATTACATGAGGGGTCAATTAAGAACAGTGGGTTAAGCAGAATGGTGTCGGGTTGTGTTATAGTTTGCGCTTGGAAAGAAATGCATCCGTTAGCATCTGTTACTTCAAGTAAATAATCTCCCTCACAAAGGCCGGTAATAAGTGGCGTTATTATTCCTAGTGAGGCGCCTGTTCCATCCATCCAGTCAAAATTAAACGGTGCTGTTCCACCAAGCATATCTAGTGTATCAATTGTTGCATCACACACATTATAACAATTTACATTGGTTGCAGTAAGAGTTATTACGGCAGCATTTAAGTTATTGAGTCCGTAAACAAAATCCATGTTGCAGCCTGAGGCATCAGTTATTGTAAGTGTATAAATGCCAGCGCTTAATCCACCTATAGCTGGGGTTATTGGTCCAGTATCCCATTGATAGGTGTGAGGTAAATTTCCATCGGCGCTTACAACAGAAATTGAACCATTGCTTGCAAGACAGTCAGGATTTGTAATGGTTGCAACCGCTGTAATCGGATTAGGATCCACAAGATCAACCTGAACGTTCACGGAACAACCGGTAGCATCTGTAATAGTAACAAAATAACTTCCGGCACACAAAGCGGTTTGCATGTCAGAAGTTGATCCATCATGGAGCCATTGATAATTGTATGGTGGCGTTCCGCCTAAACCACTAATTAGTATTTCCCCATCACATCCACCGGCGCAAGTAATGGAAGTAATGATTTGATCACTCGTGAGACCACCTGTGTTTGCTACGTCAACTTGCTCAGTCAACACACAGCCATTTGCATCAGTAACTTGTGCTTCATAAACACCAGAACATAAACCGGAAATACTTGTTCCACTGCCGCCGTTATTCCAAATGGTAGTCAAAGCGCCCGCACCACCCAAAGGGTTTACGGTAATTGATCCATTACATTGGCCGCAGTCTGAAGGGGTTGAAACTGAAGAAATTGTTATTGGCGTAGGGTCATTAAGTGTAGTAGAGTAGAAATTAATACAGCCTGTAGCGTCTGTAACCTGAACAGTATAAGTTCCTGCGGCAAGACCGGTTGGATCTTCAGCAATAATACCACCCGGATTCCAAGTATAGCTCAAAGGCGGATTAAGGCTGCTCACTGTAATAGAAATTGAACCGTCATTCACTCCAAAACATGATGGGTCAGAAACATTATCCCAAGAGATAGTGGTTGAAGAAAAATTAGAAATATCCGCCTGGAAAACTTGAGAACATCCATTTGCATCCGTTACTTCAACAAAATATGTTCCGGCTAAAACGTTAGATAAAGTACTCGCAATTTGACCAGGAATAGCAACCATCAAATTGTCCATCCACTGGTAGGTGTATGGTGGATTTCCTCCATTAGCAAAAACTGTCGCATTTCCGTCAGCCACACCGCAATTGGCATCATTTGTAAATACGTTTCCAGTTATTTCAGGGAAACCATTTATTGCAACAAACATAATTCCAGTTGAACAGCCATTTCCGTCTGTCCCCTCAACAGTATAGTTACCCTCACACAAATTACTAATTGTTGATGTTGTGCCGCCAGGAATAGGATTGCCCATGATATCAAGCCACTCATAAGAATAAGGAAGCGTTCCTCCACCAAGTACCAGATCGCCTGTTCCATCACAGAAACCAAAACAACTTGCATCAGTTGTTGTAAGAGCAGAAGTTAGTTGTGCCGGTTCATTGATTGTTTGATTTGGTGAAGTAAAATTACATCCGTTATTATCTGTTATCACGGCATAATAAGTACCAGCGCAAAGGTTAGTGGCCGTAGTACCGGTTTGACCTATTAAGGCTGATGTTCCTGCATCATACCAGTTGACAATATATGGAGGAAAACCGCCTGAAGGGACAACTGTTGCCGTACCTGAACAATCACCAAAACAAAGCACATCTGTGCCTGATATTGGCGCTGACACCGGTACCGGTTCACTTAAGGTGATATCAGCGGCCATATTCACGGTACAACCATTCAAATCAGTTACGTCAACGTTATAATTACCAGAACAAAGATTTGTTATTAGCGTATTGGTTGCCCCCGGAATTGGCACCCCTCCTGATGTCCACTGATAGGTAAATCCTCCATAACCTCCGGCTACTACAATGCTGATCATTCCATTACAGAATACAGCGCAACTTGGATCGGTAGGTGTTGCTGTAATTGTAATTGCCGGCGGATTAGTAATGTCGTAAACATAAGTTTCTGTACAACCTGAACCATCGGTAATATCAACTGTCCAGCTACCCGCACCAATATTAAGTGCTTGATTGGTTCCTTGTCCGTTTGAAGGCACCGGATTCCACACATAAGTATATCCTGCCCCTGATCCACCGCTTGGGTTTAGCGTAATACTTCCGTTGCTGTCATTATTACAAATTACAGGTGTAACAGTTGCATTGTCTATGATCTGTGTTGGACCGCTAATTGTTGCTGTTTCAATAGAAACACACCCTGAATTATTTATTACCTCAACGAAATAATCACCAGCACACAAGTTGGAAATTGTAGAGGTAAAAACCCCCAATGACAGACCGCTTGTTGCGTCATACCACTCTTGGGTACATGCGGGATCACCACAAACATAAACAGCATCGGCGGTTCCATCACAAGCACCAAAACATGATTCGTCAGTTGACGTAATGGTCACCGTTTCTCCATTCACATCAGAAATTGGAAACGATGGGGTCTCTATACAGCCATTCATGTCAGTAACAGTACAAGTAACCACTCCCGGGCATAAGCCTGAAGCATTATTCGTGCCCTCACCTGCGGCCGGATCGGGTGACCAGTCATACGTATAAGGCGGAACGCCCCCTGCCATGTTCACTGTTGCACTAGCATTACAAACTCCACAAGTTGCATTGTTTGAGAAAGATGAGTTTACGATTAAATCTGCCGGCTCGGTGATATTTATCGTGGTATCCTCAGTACATCCTAAACCATCAGTAATATTTACTGTGATGGGTCCGACACATAAGCCAATTGCTGTCGCACCAAACTGTCCATCAGTCCATGATATAGTATATGGCATTGTTCCACCAAAAGGATTAACCGTCACTGTCCCGTTACAATCTCCAAAACAAAGATTATCCGTAATAGTTGCATTAGAGGTTATGGATGTAGGAGCAATTAAGGTAAATGAAATGGTTGTGTCACATATTCCGGCATCGCTGATAGTAACCGTCCAAGTGCCGGCACATAGGTTGGTGGCTCCCGCTGTTACCTGATTGAATGGATCATCCCATTGATAAGAATATGGAGGATTATTTCCTCCAAGAACAGTTACAGTTGCCGTTCCATCACAAGTTCCAGAACAAGTTGGATCAGAAAATGCGGTTGTTACCACCCATGGAGAAGCAGGCGCTGTCATGTCTATCGGTCCAAACGTGATAGAACATCCAGAAAAATCAGTTACTTGAACATTGTAAATGCCTTGACAAACATTGTTCATAGTATCGTTTGTCTGACCCGCAATGTCAATACTGAATTCATCTTGCCACTGATAGAAATACGGTGCTGTTCCTCCGGCGGGTAGAACATCCATCAGCCCGTCACAATTTCCAAAACAATTTACTGTTGATGTGTTAATGGTTGCAGTAAGAGATGGTGGTTCATTAACCACTAAACACGGTCCGGTAACTGAGCAACCGTTAGCGTCTGTCACCACAACCTGATAGGTGTCCGGGCCTAAGTTGCTTGCAACAGCTGTCAGGATACCAGTAGACAACCCGGTTGTACAGCTAAACCACTCATAACTAATTGGTGGAATACCACCGGAAGTAATAACACTCACAGACCCATCATTGGCCCCGAAACAAGAAATATCATTTGAAGACGAATTATCAATAACCAACGCAACGGGCTCAGAAATTGTTGTAGTGAAGTTTTCATTACACCCCGTCATGTCAGTAACGGTCAATGTATAATTGCCATCACAAAGTCCTGATGCGTTCGGCGTGCCTTGCCCCCCTCCGGGCATTGGATTCCATGTGTAATTGTACCCACCGGCGCCACCTGCCGCAACAGCGCTCGCTGTTCCGTTACAATTACCTGCACAATCCACATCGGTTGGAGTAATTACTGCAGTTATCTCAGTTGGTTCATTCAGTGTAATGACTTCTGTGACTGTACATCCCGTATTGTTTGTGAGCACAGCCAAATAATCTCCTTGACAAAATCCAGCTGATGTCACCGGACTAACCGCAGGATTCACAACCACCCCAGTTGTAAGTCCTGTTGTATTATCAAACCATTCTAGCGTATATGGCGGATCAATGGAATTAAAATTGGCAATTAGTTGCCCATCACATATGCTGAAACACGACGTATTAACGGAGTCTAACTGCAGAATTTCACCAGCCACGTTGTTGATTGGAACTATAAGGTTTTCAGTGCAACCCAAACCATCAGTAATAGTTACTGTATTGGCTCCGGCACACAGGCCTGTAACGTTTGGTGTGCCCTGCCCTGCCCCGGGAGCAGGGACCCAGTTGTAACTGAATGCACCCGTACCACCAGAGGCAGTAATGTTTGCTTGACCATCACACAGACCACATGTAGCATCCACAAATGAATCCAGCGTAATAATTATTTCCGGCAACTCTGTGATTGTGATAACAGATGATGCAATGGAACAGCCGGCAGCATCAGTTACTAAACAATAATAATCACCCGGACAAAGGTTAGAAATAGTTGTATTTGTTTCTCCCGGAATTGGCAGACCTGTAATATCATCATACCATTGATAAGATAGCGCACCGGTACCACCTAAGGCGCTTATATCTGCAGATCCCGAACAGGTTCCAAAACAGGCACTATTTTGACTATTGATTGTAATAATAATTGCAGGAGGTTCGCTAATCGTAAAATTCAACACGGTATCACATAAGTTCTGATCTGTGACTGTTGCCGTATAATTACCAGCACATAGATTGATAGCAGTGAATGTTGTTTGATTAAGGGGTGCGTCATCCCATAAAATATTGTATGGAGGCGATCCTCCACCTATCATCGTCACAGTGGCCGAACCGGTGCAATCATCAAAACAAATGATGTCATTAAACGATGTGGTTAAGTTGAACGGCGCAGGTTGTGTTATAGCAATATTGTCTGATGCAACGCAACCATTATCATCAGTTACTGTTGCGGTATAAATTCCATCACAGAGATTACTTGCAACGGCGGTAGTTTGTGCTCCACCATCATCCCATAGAATATTATAGGGCGCTGTTCCGCCGGCAATCACAACCTGACCCGAACCATTGCAATCACCAAAACAAGTAACCTGAGAAATCACAGATGCATTAATAATTAAAGGGGTTGGACTTGTAATGGTAAAACTTAAGGTAGTATCACACAACAAGGCATCTTCAATAGTCACGGTCCAAATCCCTGCACTTAATCCTGAGACGTTTGGTGTTCCCTGGCCAACAGGCGGAACCGGTGCCCAAGTAAAGGTGTATCCTGCGCCACTTCCGCCACTGTTTACGGTTACGCTTATTGTGCCGTTTACATCACCACTACAGAGTAAATCGGTTTGTGTGACAGTAATATCATATTGTGGCGGGTTGGTAATAGTGAAAGTGGTATCTACATTACAACCATTCGCGTCAGCAACAGTAACCGTATAAGCCCCATCGCACATGTTAGTTCCATTTGCAGTGCCTTGCCCTAAACCTGGAGCGGGTACCCATGTGTAGGTGTAACCACCAACGCCACCACCGGCCACCGTTGTTGCGGCACCATCACATAAATCATAACATGTGGGGTCAGTACTTGTCAGTGCTTGAGTTACAGGCGTGGGCTGAATCACCTCAACTGTATCAGGAGATGATGGACATCCATTAGCATCAAAAACAGTTATTTCAAACAAGCCTGCACAGAGACCATTCAGGCTTGAAGTTGCTCCAAGCCCTGTACCAGCAGGCACTGCCTCCCATGCATATGTGTAGCCTGGGGTTCCGCCACCACCTACAACAGAGGTGGTGCCATCACAAATATCAAAACATGACATGTCTGTTGATGTGGCTGTGCCGGTAACTTCTGTAGGCTGGTTAATTGTAATGTTTCCGCTTTGGTCAAAACAGCCTCCTGCATCAGTAACTATGACATAGTAAGTGCCGGCACAAAGAGTAGATGGATTTTGGGCTGTTATTCCGGTTGTTAAACCCGTGGTAAAATCAAACCACTCAAAGGTATACCCTCCGGTTCCTCCCGCCGGTGTTGCGCTGGCGTCACCATCACAAAACCCGAAACAAGAGGCGTTAGCTACAAGGGCTGCATTAACAGACAATATTGGAGGATCAACGATTGTAAACGAGGTGTCTTTTTGACAACCATCAACGTCAAAAATTGAAACCGTGACAACAACGTTATCGAAACCTATTCCTGGATTTGTACCCTGCCCACTCGCCGGAACGGGGTTCCAAACAATGGTATAAGGTCCCCCATTACCGCCAGAAGGATTTAATAGGATTTCAGCGTCAACATCACCCGCACATGTAGGAGGAGTGATTGTTTCACCCGGTAAAATTGGTGGGGGACTATTAATTACCACCACATCACTTAAGGTACATCCATTCGCATCTGTTACAGTTACTGGGTTGTTGCCAACGCAAAGACCAACCGGATTGGCTGTTGTTTCACCGCTTGTTGCCCAGAACACACTAAGCACTCCGGTACCGCCACCGGGGAATGAGAATGCCTGCCCATCACATGTTGATGGACAAGTAGGTTGAACAACAAAAGGCGGGGGGAAAGTTAGAATGCTCGGTTCGGCCACATTTTCTGCAACACTGCACTGTGCGTAAAGTCCTGGTACAATCTGGTTGGATGAGTCAATGACCGTAACAGTATAATTACCTGCGCAAAGACCAGTAAAAGTGGTTTGAGTTCCAAATGGTCCGCCGTTTAATGAGTATGAATATGGGCCGGGCGTACCCGCGGTAGTGATTTCAATTTCTGCATCACATGAGTCAAAACAGGAGATGTCCTCACCATTAAAGTTGGTGATAACCGTAAGCGTTAATACTAATGGGGCAGCCCCAACGCAGTTTGTTGTAGATTTGAACCAACTACTCCCAGGTAAATGATTTTCACTTCCTCCTGAAGGGTGTCCGCTCGTTGAATAGATAATTCCCGGATCTCCTGTTCCTGCAGCTCGTGACAAATTAATTTCATTATGGGCATATACCGCTGAGCCGTTTAAATCAATCCTTGTTGTGCTTTGGGTAAACAAGATATTTCCCGCTGCCAAGGTGTTGCCGTTGGTCAGAATTTCTCCACCAAAAAATGACAAATTAGCCTCAGGAGTTAGGATGAAATGATCCTGAAATGACCAATTACCCTTTACATCAACTGAGCAGTTTATAGAAATACCATGTGTGTTTATTTCCCCCTCTTGAAGATTGTCATTTTGGAATATCAGTTTTGCGTTTCCAGAAAATAAAAAGGAACAATTTTGTGCTATGTTGACCTTACTTGTGATTGTCAGGTTGTTGTTTTCAGACACCAACACCAAGCCTTTTTGTGAAGTAATATGCAAGGAGTTTATTTTGACATCCTGATCAATAAACACTTTTGGAAAAAACTGATTGGTTGAATTCTGATCAAAAAATATTTCATCGTCTTCACCCGGAATGAGACCGCAAGAAGAACCACCAGAAACAGATGACCAATGTTGTGTTTCAGACCAGTTTCCTGAACCATTTATCCAATAAAAATCTCTTGCTGACAGCGATTGATAAAGCATTAAGCACGCTGATAGAGCCAGTGTTTTTTTTATGTTTGAAAGAGCTCTTTTAAATGTCATAAGCTATTCGTTTAATTTGCTACCGCTGCTCTTTTGGTTGGTTGTTTTTATTTGCTGGTTATGGTTCTCTTTCATTGTAATAAACGCATTGATAATTCAAAAGGTTGTTTATTCAAACGCCGGACAATCAGTTGTGCTGGAATTGCCGTAATTAGAACATGAATTAAATCCTCCGGTTATTTCATGCGTATACCACATGTCTTTAGCTAATTTGGAAATAACAAAGTCAAAAGAATAACCAACAGAAATAAAGTTGAATAACTTAACTCTGACCTGAGCCGTTATGGCATCGGTACGCCGCAATCCAATACCAAAAGCTAATTTATTTTCCATATCTACTACAGCGCTCAAATGAAAATCAAGTGGGGTGTTTTTTGTTTTTAAGAAGAATACTGAGGGAATGAAAGTCCAATTGCTTTTCAAACGAAAACTGCGACCGGCAGTGAAGTAAAAGTGTCTTTGGAAATCATTGTCTGTGCCCACATTTTTCATTGTTCTTCCATATAAATTATGAATGGATAACCCAATGTAAGTTTTTTTGTCAGCCAACCATAAGCCCGCTTTACCGTCGGGAAAAACAACGTAAGACGGACTTGAATTAGGAATAGCAGGATCATATACCTCAGTGGTCAAAGATGACACATTAAACGTTGCTTGTTTAACCCCCAATGATGTTCCAAATGACAAGGTCCAGTTTCTGTTGATTGGGATATGCAAAGCGTAGGTAACTTCAGCCATCAAAAAAGAGAACGGACCAAATTTATCCCGTTTAATTTGCCCTCCTATTCCGTGTTTTGGGCCAAATGACATTCTGTTTTTTTTACTGAAATGCAATGGGGCGTGCGCATTTATAAATCCAGTTTCTGGCGCTCCGTCAATTCCCACCCATTGGAATCTGTAGCCACTTCTTATATCAATACATGATTTGGTGCCCGCAACTGCCGGGTTAAAAGCAAACTGATTATACTCATACTGGGTATAGTGTTCTGTTTGCTGCCCAAAACCAGCAAGTGAAAAGGAGAGAACCGCTATTGAAATTATTTTTTTCATGTTGAATATTATCTGATAATTGTAACTGAGCCTTTAAAAAGTGGATAGTCTCCTTCTTTCAAATCAATGACATAAAAATAGGTTGATGCAGGCAGTGGGTCTCCATTATTCTTCAGTGTTCCATCCCACCATTTGTCTTGGGTTGAATAGTTGGTAGTATGAAAAACCTCTTGTCCAGATCGATCATACACCCATATTTCAATATTATCAAATTGTCCGCTGTTTTGAATTATCCATTTGTCATTTACATCATCACCATTAGGCGTGAAGGCAGTAAAAACATTGATAATTTCACCAACAAAAACATTCACGCTGTCAGTGGCAGTGCAAGTTCCGCTGGTTACTGATAGAAAATAAGTAGTATTTGTTGTTGGACTAGCAACCGGGGTAAACACAGATGTACTATTTAAGCTTGAGCCCGGGGCCCATACCGGTGTGCCATCACCAGAACCATCAAGTGTAGTTTGCCCGCCTTCAGAAATAAACTTGTCGGGCCCGGCGTTTGCGCTGATTTGAGTAACTTCAAAATAAATGCTGTCAGTGGTATCACTTATTGTACAAATTGCATCGGTTTCAAAAATGAGTTTTAAATAACCATCCCCCAGTAATGTTCCGGCATCATAGGTGTTTTGAGTTGACGATGACACTAGCAAGGCATTGTTAAAGTACCAATTAAATGCAACGGTATCCAAGGCTGCGGAGACAGTTGCGGTTACTATCTCCGTGTCACCAAAACAAAGCACGGTGTTGGCTGCGCTGATTGAAGCTGTTGGAGCAGTTTGTTCAACCCCATCACCGCTTATAGTAATATCAAAAGTACACTCCGCTGATTGAGTAACGCCAGCTCCCGTATTTGCACCATTTACCTGAACATAATAAGTAGTGTTTGCGGCCAATGCTATGGCGGATGTCACACTGAAATCCCCTGCTCCGTTACCGCAAGCAGAAAGAGGCGTATAAGTAGGTATAGAACACGGCGTGGTGGCCTCAATGATATGCGCCTCTATTTGTTGACCCATGCTGGCATCCGGATTAAAAACAAGATTTGAAAAATCTATTGTAACCGTGCCGCCATCAGCATCTGTGGTAAATTTATACCAAATGGTTGCTGAGGGTGTAAAACAAAAATTATAATCAGTTGCGGCATCAGTTGTTGCGCCTTGCGTATTGCCATTTACAATCACGTTTGGACAAAGCCGGTCAGCATTACTACATGAGTTGTTAGCGGGCTGGGCAAACAAGGGCGCAGAAATCAAAGTCAATCCTGTAAATAAATCGTTTAATCGCATAGATTTTTCTTATTGAAAGTAAATATAGGGAATAAATTCATTCTTGTCTACGGGAATGATCGCAATTATAAGATTGCTATTTTGCTTTACCGGTATTCTTGCTGCGGTTTGAAGAAAATTTTACAATTAAAAAATAAACCAGCACGCCCGGTAAACCGCCAAGAAACATGGGAATAACCAGTTCAATTTTCATGATGGAAGAACGCTCAGTGAGATACCAACCTGTTGCAAAAGCAACCCCCGGACCGGTAAGGAGACCCCCCGCTAAATTGGCCAGTACACGTTTATAATTTGTGATGAAAAATGACAATAATGAACCAATGCAAACAATTGAATAAAATAGCGCACTGTTCAACCCAATCAGAAATTCAAACAAAAAGCCATTATATCCGAGCGCAGGAATAATGACTGTAAGCGCAAACACAACCAGCGCAAACGTTTCTTTTGTTTTTGTGGTTTGAAGAAAATCAACAGAACTCATACGGCGAAAACAATGATGCGAGTTAAAAATTATATTCTTACTCCAACAATACAAACATCATCCAACTGTTCTAGGTCTCCTTTCCAATCAATGAAAGTTTGATTCAGGATGTTCTTTTGTTCTTGCATTTTTTTATGATGAATATTCATGAGCAGTTCTTTGAGTTGTTTGTACTTGAATTTTTTTCCTTTTGGACCCCCAAACTGGTCTACATATCCGTCAGAAAAAACGTAGACACAATCGCCCTCCAAAACATCTATTGAGTGAGAAGTAAAGGGCCGTTCAAGTCCCTCAAAAAAGCCAACAGGTTGCTTGTCTCCCTGAATTTCCACCAATACGTTTTGTTGAATCATAAAAAGCGGATTGTTGGCGCCGGCAAAATGTAACTTATTATTCTTAGTGTCTAATACGCAAAGTGCCATGTCCATTCCGTCACGACGATGTGACATTCCTTTTTTCTGATTTAGCGCGGTGATAATTTTTTCTCTTAATTGATCTAATATTTTACCGGGTTCACGCAAGCCCATCTCAACAATAATCTGTTGCAAAAATGCGTTTCCAATCATACTCATAAACGCGCCCGGTACACCGTGTCCGGTACAATCAACTGCGGCAAAAACTTTGTAATCATCTACCTGCGTATGCCAAACAAAATCACCACTCACGATGTCTTTTGGTTTTAGTAGAAAAAAGGAATCTTGAAATAAATTTGGCTCATCGCTGTTTGGTAATAGGGCCTCTTGTATTTTACTTGCATAATCAATGGACGCGATAATGTCATTGTTTTTTGCTTGAATGATTGCGTTGGCGTCATGCAGTTTTTGGTTTGCGCGTTGCTTAATTATATTCCTGTTGTAAAGCGTTAATGCCAGTACGACTAATAAAAACAAACCAACAATTGAAGATATAATCACAATGCGTGAATTGGCTAGTTCTTCTTCACTCTTTTCAATTTCAAGGTCTTTAATTTTACTTTTTTGGTATAATATTTCATTTTCTTTAATGGCCTGCTCAGCATTATATTCTTGGGATGCTCGAATGAATTCAGCCTCGTTATTTATTTCTTTCAACGAATCACTGTAGGTTCTGTACATTTTGTGATAAGCTATTGCTTCTTTATACATACCCATTTGTTCGTATGAAAAAGCCAAGCCACCAATTGCCAATAAAGCATGTTCCAATGCACCCCCATCATTGGCTGCATTCAAACTGAGCAAATCATGCTCAACAGCAATTTTGAACTTTTTTTCTTTTTGATAGGTTATTGCAAACATTCTTTCTGATTGTGCAATAGAAGATAGGTCATTTTGTTGTTTAGCAACCTCCAATGCAAGGCCTGCATAACGCTGGGTTTCATCCAGCTTTCCTAAACCGTTATGTATTACCGAGAGGTCAATATAACAAGCAATAATTATTTCAGGGTTTTGCAAAACCAAGGCAGCATCCAATGCCCTATTTAAATAAAGCAATGCCGAGTCAATTTTGTCTTGCGCAGCGAAAATTGCACCAATGTTAGAATAACCCGTAATGCTTCCTTCATTGTCTCCAATTAATGCATCAAGTTCAGAACTCTTTTTAAAATAATAAATACCCGCACTAAGGTCTCCGGTGTTTGCGTTTAGTACTCCTAAATTATTGTAGGCCTTAGACAAGAAAACGGTGTCCTTCAGTTCGCTTGACTTGTTAATTAACTCTTTGTAATAGTATAGTGCAGAGTCATTTTTCTCAAGATACATAAATGAATTGCCCATTCTCAAAATAGCCTCTAATTCATGTTTAGAATTTGGCAATGTTTCAGTAGCTAATAGATAATATTTGTGCGCAATTTTATTCGCCCTTTCATAATTGAACACCTCAACCTCATCATAAATTTGTTGCAAAAGATCAGCCTGCGCCTCTGATCCGGTTGTCACCATTAACTGTTTTTCAAGGCTATCAACCTTTGAAGATTGCGCATAAGCCTCATGGTTCAGCATAAAGGTGCTGAGCGCTAAAACAATTACAATGTAAACTCTGGCAAACATTTTTCTGAAAGTAATCAATAAATTTTTATCTTCATTCTCAAATTACTAAAAAACGAAACTTATGATTGAAGAATTTATTGTTAAGTATGACTTTGACGCAACAGTTGATAACAATGCGGACATGACAGCAATCCTTAAAACAATGGGTGCTGAGGGTTACAGAACTATGTACACCGGTCGTTTGGCTTGTGTGGTTGAAGTAGAGAACCGCGTTGTAGTAAAAAAACGCATTAACTGGGCGCAAGAAAATGACCCCAACTTTCAGGCTGTACATGAAAAAAATGCAACTGCATTATTAGATGCTTTGGAAAAAGCTGTTACCGGCGGACCAGACCCGGGCAATGGCAAAATCGTTTACGTAGTTAAAAAATAGTAGACCCATTTTACAATAAAAAAGCGGCACTGAAGGGTGTCGCTTTTTTTATTTCATATTATTTGAGTTCAAATTATAAGCCTCTTCTTTTAAACAGGGCAAAGTCCAGATTGGCATATTCAAGCGAAAACTCAAGTCCTCCGGCGCGAGAGGTTCTTCCAAATTCAGCAACGGTTACATCGTATGAAATGCCGAATTTAAACCCACTCCACTGCAGATAAAGAGTTGGGCAAATAGCATCTTTGTACCTCCAGGCAAAGCCGGTAATTAAATACGCATCTTTCGATAAACCCGTGGTTTTACCACCGCTCATTAACCGATACCGCAACAACAAACCAAAGAGCGTTTCATTATGTGGACCTTGGATAAATTCATTAAAAAATGTTTCTATCCCAACTGATGTCCCTGGAAAATCTTTCAAAAAAGAAGCATGAATAACAAATTTTGAATACAGCTGTTCTTTATACCCAATTCGATAAGTTAGCTCAGGTGTATTAACATGAAAATACGCGACACCAAATCTGAAATCTGTTGCATCATCTCGCGTAAAACCAACTTTATGATTTCCGAACCGGTAAAATAAACCGGCTGAAACATCTGGATACATAAAGCTTACCAGATTATTGTATTCATTGGAGTTTAGCGTTGGATCAAGGACATCACCATCAAACTGATTTGGAAAAATCAAGCCTGTTAAATCGCCGGTGCGCTGACCAAGACCAAATTGCAAACCGGCTGAAAGTTGATGCATTTCACCTAAAGGCACAATAGCGCTCAAATTAAATAGCGCTTGTTTTGTTCCAAATTTGCTGTCACCTCCCACATCATTATACAACTGAATACCAAACCCCATGTGTGCTTTATTGCCTCTTTTGGGTTTAAAAAAATTCATGTCGGCCGCTATGGAGGTGGTAAAGAATTTTGTTCCTGTATTAACCCATTGGCTTTTATGGTTTATAGTAAATCTCTCCCAGCCATTAAACATGCCCGTTGCAGCAGGATTAATTAGCATGGGCACCTGTTGAGCCTGAGTAAAATGAATGTCCTGAGCGTGGCTCGCCAGGCCTATAGCCATGGTAAATATAAGTGCGCTTTTTCTCATCTCTTTCTATCTGATAACGGTAATATTTCCCGTTTTTGTTATCTCGCCTTGCTCCTCTAAAATATAGGTCACGGTGTAGGTGTAAATTCCGGAGTTGACCAGCTTGCCTTGATAATAGCCGTCCCAATAATCATAAAGTTCTTTTGTTTTAAACACCTGATTACCCCAACGATCATAAATGGCAAGTTCAAAAGAGATTACGTCCCATCCTGCATAAAACATCAGCAAATCATTGTTGTTGTCGTTGTTTGGGGAGAACGCATTTGGTAAATGAAATCCTGTATAGGTGCTAGGATTTGGTACGCCGGGCGGCGGTGGCGGTGGGGCAACTTCAATTACTTTAAAATGTGCAATCACTGAATCAGCCATGGTTAAATCAAGCGTATCATTTAAACTATCAGGATTTGCAAAGGTGTGATTTGTAGATTCCCAGTAATCAAATTCATAACCCGTGAATGCGTTTGCTTTGAACAAGGTGTTGATGTTTCCATAATAAAGGCCAGTCCATGGGTAATAAGGCACCCACTCTGAATTAACTTTTACTTCACCGCTGTTTACTGGGTCAACATTCACTACCAAATCAAACGGACCGGTAAGATTGTAGCAATCAACCATGCCGGAACTTATAGCGGCACAACGTGCATCAATGTAATCTTTCAATGTTTGAACATTAGCTTGCCAACCAGCAACTGTTCCTCCCCACTTAGTTGTTTGTCCTGCCATTTCAGGCGTCATTACGGCAACCATACTATCTAATATTGCGTGCATTTGAGGGCATGAGAAAACGCCGTTAGACAAATCTGCATATCGCGTAATGTACTCTTGCTGAAACTCTGCATTAGCCATAAGGGCATTTAAAATAGTGATGTGCCCCTCTGGGTCAGAGCCGCCAGACAGCGTTTCAACGTTACACGGGTCAGCGTCAGGCGCTGTGCTTGGCACGCCTGTGTAGTTAATATAATGTCCAAAAGTTGCATCGTTATCCCACAACGCATAGCGCCAAGTTTTTTTATCACCGTCTGGATTGTTGCCTTTCCACCATGCGGTATTCCAGTTTAACCAGTCAGATGTAACCACAAATGAATTGAGTACAACGTAATCAATCAAACTACCTACATTATATTTTGTTTTTACATACTCATAGTTAGCTTGTATTGCCATGTCGTTAGTGGTTATGTAGGTATATAAATCATTCCACTCTGTCATGGATGGATCACCATATTCTGCCCAGGTACCGCCCCATGTTTTTATGAACTCAATTTCATATTTTCCCTGATTGTAATAATAGCTTGTGAAATCATGGTCGTCAACTTTTTCTCGCACATCATATAATCCCCAATATTCACCATCTACATAAATAACAGCAAAAGCCGATGTTCTTTCGTCTAATCTTAAATCACCAATTGCAGAAATGGTATGTACATAAGCATCACGAATGTGCGCCCCCCCAGATGCGGGGTAGTTGTCGTTTGCGGCTGCTTTAAGAATTAGTTTTTGATATTCATCACGTGATTTTTCAGAGAACACCTCATGTTGTACAGCGTAGTTCCGACCATATTCATCACGCATTACAAAGTCAAATCCACGTTGATCATAGGCCCATGAGTCATTTCCATGTTTATTATAGTAGCCATCACCTTCATCAATAAATGCTCCTGTTTGATCAAAAAACTCAAACGCCCCATCAAAATTATTGCTGAAGGCACCCGGAGCAACATCATTTAAAAAATCGGTTATTTCATCACCACACACTGAAATTACCGGCACGGTATGTGGGCTATTAATAAAATAGGTATTTGTTTCAGTAAAACTTGCGGGTGTGTTTGGTGTTGATGAAAAACATCTTGTGCGCAGTACAGTAGTTGAAGTAATATTTACCGGACCAGAATATACCGTAGAGCTTGTGGTTGGAGTTGTTCCGTCAGTAGTATAATAAATAGTGGCTGATGCATCAGTGGTTGTTATTGTGACAGATTGTGATGAAGAATAGAAACCGGCCTGAACGCTCATTACGGGGGTAGGCGTATAATACAAAGATGCCGCTGCGTTTGCTGCACCCGGCGTAGGCGTTGTAAACAAACTCCACGTAGATGCCCCACTTGTTGTACGGCCATACGAATGATCTTTTTGGGTCATATACAACATGGTTAAACTATCAATTACATTGCCTGAAGGTGCGGTGAGAATGATTTGTTCATGTTTGGTTTGGGTTAGCGTAAAGCCCGGGTGAAGCTCACCTCCGCTTAGTATACCGCGGCCTGAAAAAAATATTTTAATGTATCCATTTGCAGGAACACTTGCGCCGGCAGGAATCTCCCATTTTTGAAGGTTACCGTCATTATCAGATAAAAAATATCCACTTAAATCATATGCAGAGCCTCCTGAATTATATAATTCAACCCAATCTTCACGCATGCCAAAAACATCCGTTGGTCCGTTGGCGTTTGAGCATGAGTACTCGTTAATCATAACCTGACCAAATGCCTGACAGGTTGTAAAAAACAAAATGAGCAAGTAAATTCTTTTCATGTAGTTGGTTTTTATTATTTTATTCAACACCGTTTATTATTCTTCGATGGCTGAATAAATTGATTGCAGTTGCGTGAAATTATTAATAAAATGTTATCTAAACACAATAATAGTACGAATTTGTAGGCATTAAGGTTGATTCGGTTTCTTCAAATTTCCAGTCTTTCTTGCATTCCTTTGGATAAAAATATCGGGCAGATTTCTAAAACAATTATTGTATTATGTTGATATTATGATAATTATGTGCGCTCTCGATTACCTCGTTTCATTGTTTCATATGCTTGTACCATTAACTTAAAATGTACTATTTGTTAATTTATTATTAGGTTTGCTCGTTCTGCATGTTGTGACATTTAAACACCGGAACTGTATTTTTGCACTTATTAAGTCATATATATTAAACTTCACTACTTTTAATCAAATGAAAAAATCAGGTTTTTTACTCATCACTTTAGTTTTAATATTGGCTTCAGCCTGCAACAAAGAAGCCGGTCGTGGAGGCACCTCTTCTATTCTGGGAAAAGTGCATGTTTATGATATAAATGGCATTGGGGACACCATAGCAGAATATGACGCAATGGATGAAGATGTGTTCATTATCTATGGTGAAAATGATGACACCTATGATGATAAATTTTCATGCAGCTTTGATGGGACATATCGTTTTGATTACCTCAACACTGGCACCTACACGCTTTATGCTTACTCACGCTGTGACACATGTAATGATGGGGTTCAGCCAATTTTTAAAACAGTAGAAATCACTGAAAAGAAAACCGAATATACTGCACCCACTATCAACATTTTGAAATAAGATGCGTATTGTTTTCACGGCTTTATTATTTGGTTCTGTTTCTGCCTTTACTCAGATTCATGACGCTTGTATATGGACAGCTGCCGGTCTGAATGCAGACCTTACCGACAAACTATCGCTGGGGTACAATACTGAAATAAGGTTATACAAAAATGCAAGCACATTAGATTCATACATCAATGAAATAGGCTTGGGATTTAAACCCATAAAAAACTTATCACTTGGTTTTGATTATCGCTACAGCAGAAAAGATCAGGAAGGATATTTTGAAGGTGTTCACCGATTTGGCGCTGAATTATCTTATGATTATAAGATTGAAGGTACCGGCATCAGGCTAAAAGCAAGAGCTAGATATCAATTGCCATTCAACTATTTAGGGGTTATCAATAATGCTATTTACCCTGATAATAGAAACGTGCTGCGCTTCAAATTATCGGTAAAATATCGTCCTACCAATTTAAAACTGGTTCAACCATTTTGCAGTTACGAATTATACAAGGCAGTTAAACCAAAAAACCAATTTAATGCTATTGATTCGTATCGTCTTGTTTTTGGAGCAACATTAGATTTGCCAAAAAGACATTCTGTGGATTTATACTATATGCTTGAAAATGAGTTCAGGTCAGCGCCGCAAGTAAATCATATTTACGGCATTCAATATAACTATGATTTGTTTAAGGATCCGATTATTAAATCTAAAAACTAATCATTTACCAGTACAAAATCAATTTGTTTTCTGGCCAAACTAACTGAATTCAATTTTACTTTCACCTTATCGCCCACGTTAAACTCTTTGTTGTCATTAACACCCACGACAACATAATCTCGTTCATCAAAATAATACCGATCATCTTTCATTGATTTAAGGGCAATCATGCCTTCACAAAAATTTTCAGTTAACTCAACAAACATCCCCCAATCAGACAGACCGGTGATGGTGCCTTCAAATTCATCTCCAACTCTATCTTTTAAAAACTGTGCCTGAAAAAATTTTCTTGACATGCGCTCAGCGTCAGTTGCCTTGCGTTCAGTAATTGAGATGTGTCGGGCAGTTTGTGTTAGCTTGGCGTGATGTACAGTTTTGTAATTGATTGCTTCAAATAATATTCGATGCACAACCAAATCAGCATATCGTCTGATAGGCGATGTAAAATGCGCATAATGTGTAAAAGCCAATCCGTAATGCCCAATATTCTGCGTATCATACTCTGCCTTGGCCATTGATTTTATAGCCATTTGCTGAATCATATTTATAGACGGTTCATCTTTCATTTGATGAAAAATTTCATTCATCTTGCGAGCAATATCTCGCTCATCACGATAGGAAAAGTTTTTACCAAATTTTGAAAGAAACACCCTGAATTGCTCCACCTTCTCCGGGTCGGGTTTATCATGCACACGATAGATTAACGGTATTCTGGTTTTGCGCTTAGAATCTCCAACATAAGCGCCTACCTGTCTATTGGCAAGCAGCATAAATTCTTCAATCAGTTTGTTTGAATCTTTAATGATTTTTTTCACCACACCAATTGGCTTCCCGTCTTTATCAAACTCAAATCTGATTTCAGTAGACTGCACTTCCAGCGCCCCATTTTTCATTCTTTCTGCGCGCAATTTTTTAGCCAAATTATCTACAACCAAAATTTCTTTGGCATAGTCGCCTTTTTTTGTTTCTATTATTTCTTGCGCCTGTTCATAGGTGAACCGATGCGCAGAACAAATGATGGTTTTGCCAAACCACTCGTTTAAAACTTTGGCCTGATCATTTAATTCAAACACCGCAGAAAAAGTAAGTTTTTCTTCATGCGGACGGAGTGAACAAATTCCGTTAGATAAATGTTCTGGCAACATAGGCACTACCCTATCAGCCAAATAGACAGAATTTCCGCGCAATAAGGCCTCTTGATCAAGGGCAGAATTTTCAGTTACATAATGCGCAACATCTGCAATGTGAACACCAACAGCAATATTGCCGTTCTCTAAAAATTCGACTGAAATTGCATCATCAAAATCTTTGGCATCAACCGGGTCAATAGTAAATGTGGTAATATTTCTGAAGTCACGTCTTTTTGCAATTTCGTCCGGTTGAATGCTAGCTGAAATATTATTTGCTTCAGCTAAAACATCATCCGGAAAACTGAACTTAATGCCATTAGCCACCAGAATTGCTTTCATTTCAGCGTCATTTGATCCGGGCCTTCCATAAACCTCAATAACCTCTCCAAATGGGTTTTTGGCTGTATCAGGCCAATCCGTCAATCTTGCAACTGCTTTGTCTCCGTGTCTTGCCTCATTGAGTTTGCCAACCGGAATAAAAATATCCACATCAATTTTAGGATCATCTGGCACTAAAAAAGCAATCGTTTGCTGAATGTCCATTGTTCCAACAAATAATCTATCATTGCGCTCAAGAATTTCCATCACAACACCTTCCGGTTTTCTGTTTCTGGCCTTGGCTGTAATGCGCACCCTTACTTTGTCTCCATTCAACGCTTTGCCTACATTTTTAGTCGGAATAAAAATATCCTCACGAAAATCATCACAGGTAACAAACGCTGAGCCTCTATTAGTAAATTCAATGGTGCCGGTGTAAAAATTTTCGCCCGCAGCATACGAAAATAAGCCACGCTCACGCTCATTTAAAAACCCATCTTTTTTCATTTCAGTGAGCAGTTCAAAAATCAATTTTCTAATTTCTTTGTCTTGAACATTAAGTTCCTGCGCCACTTGTTTATAATTATATGCCTTTTGCTCATTGGCCTTAAATAGCTTGAGCATAGCCTCACGCAAGAAGTTGCTTAGTTTTTGAGAGCTCTTTTTATTTTTTTTACTCATGGAGAATTTATACCCGTTAAAAGTATGAATAATTTGGCTGCACATTTTTATATCAGTCAATTTGCATAACTTTATCGGTTGAAAAAAGAAATTTGAACATGGCAATGAATAAGAAAATTGAAAAAATTCTCAACAAACAAATTGAAGCTGAGGCAGTATCTTCACAACTTTATTTAGCAATGGCAATTTGGGCTGAAACCAATGGATACTCAGGCACATCATCATTTCTTTATCGTCATACTGATGAAGAGCGCATGCACATGTTGAAGCTTATAAAATTTGTGAATGAGCGAGGCGGTAAAGCCATTCTTCCTGCAATTCCTGCTCCCAAACAAAATTTTCAATCACTTTCAGATGTGTTCTCACAATTATTAGAACACGAATTAAAAGTGACAGACATGATCAATGAAGTGGTATTTGTTTGTCTTCAAGAAAAAGATTATACCACGCATAACTTTATGCAATGGTATGTTGCTGAACAATTAGAAGAAGAGGCGCTTGCCCGCACCATCATGGATAAACTCAGGCTGATAGGCGGAGACAAAGGTGGTATCTATATGTTTGACCGCGACATAGAAACTTTGACAGGTGGTGCAACAAATAACCAGCCCGCAGCGTAAAAGCCGTTTGGCACAGTTTTAGTAAAAGACCTGCATAGTTCTGATAAAAAATTGAATCGTAAAATTTACATACTACTTCTTGCTCTTGTTTTGGTCAGCTGGGCCGACAGGAACAATCGGATTATGGATGTAAAAGACACGCGCGCCGTTAATAAGGCTCTTTTCCTATACACATTTGCAACATTAATTGATTGGCCTGAAGAATATAGAAAAGGCAATTTTGTAATTGGCGTGCTCTCTACTAACACAGATGTGTATAATGAGCTCAACACAAAATATAAAGGAAAATCAATAGGTAGTCAGGAAATTGTTGTTGAAAAATATGCCTCAAAATCAGACATTGTAAAGGCACACATTTTGTTTTTAGGTGAAGATAAAAGTGATCAGATAACCGCTGTAACCACTCTGCTGAAAACTAAGAGCACCCTATTGGTAACTGAAAAGGAAGGCTACCTGTCAAAGGGCGCGGTGATCAATTTTGTATTAGACGGAAACAAGCAGGCTTATGAGATTAGCAAGCCCAATGCAAAAAAATATAATTTGGTAATAGCCGGAAAACTTACCACTCTGGCTTATAAAGTTGTTGAATGAGAATATTTAAACACATAGCGTCAGTGTTGATTGTGTTTGTGGTGCACACTGCCTTTGCGCAGGAGTACACCTCAAAGGCTCATGCTATGTATAAGTCCGGAAACTACGACTCAGCCCGAGTATACATTGATCAAGCTATTGAATCCCCTGAGAAAAACAATTCTCAAACCTGGCAGTTGCGCGGTCTGATATACCGTAAATTGGAAACGCCTCAAACCATGCAATATCGCGATGTGGCTATTGAGTCGTTTGTGATGGCTAAACAAGTAGACACAGCGGGTGTATACAGAGACAAAATCAACGAATACTTACTCAACACCATTGTGCGTTATTATAATGATGCTGTTACTTTGCTCAATGAAGGCAGATATGCTGAATCAGAAAAAAGTTATGTGCTTTACAAGGAAAGGTATATTCAACTACTTGACCCCGCGCGAGATTTCAGAAATGAAGATATTTCATACTACAATGCACTTGGCAGCGGATACTCAAATCAACTCACGCGGTTGACAGGTAAAGACTACGACATTGTGTTTACCTTAGCAGTGAATGCGCTTTCAAAAGTGCTTGAAGCTGACTCAATGAACTATACTGCCAACCTCAACATTGGCGTGCTTTATTACAACCGGGGAGCAGATCTGATTTTAAATCAAGACCCTGAAAATACAGACCTGGAATTATTACTTGAAAACATTGCCACGGCTGAAAAATTATTTTTAAAAGCCTTGCCGTTGATGCAAAAGGCGTATGCTTTAAATCCAACCAATATTGATGTGCTGGAAGGTCTGTCGGGAATCTACTATGGTTTAAATGACATGGAAAACCACTATAAATATCAGACGATGCTAGATACTATCATGCTTCCGAAGTACCTGGAAGCCTATGAAAAAAATCCAACAGACAAAGAAATTGTTCAGCAATTAGTGCGCATTTATTCATCAACTTTGAAGGATAATGAACAATATCTCAAATTTAAAACTATCTTAGACCAACTTGGCGGATAGTACGATGAGTTTTAAATTCACCATTGGGAAGAAAATAGGCACCGGTTTTGGGGTGCTAATCCTGTTCATTATCATAGTGTTCGGCGCAACATTCTTTGCGGTTGACAATGGTATTTCAACATTTAAAAAGAATGACCAGACCACGAATGAACTAATTCAGGTATTAACCCCATCTAAAGAAAAAGTAAGTAATCTACGCTTATCAATCAATGAGTCAAAACTACTGGCTATCCAATGGGTTAACGATCAAAGCCGCAATGATGTGCCGGATAAAATCAGATTAAAAAATCTTATTGATCACAACATTCCAAAAGTTATTGAAGATATACAAACGTTAACTCCTGAGTGGCAGAATGAAAATGACCGATTAATTTTTGATCGGGTAATTGGAAAAATAGATACCCTTTTTGGTTTTTACCATGAAATCATGATGCTGCTGCCCAACATTGCAAGTTATGATGATGAGTTGAGTTATTTTATGTGTCGTTTGTATGTTTCACAGGATGGTGATGTGCCTGTGATGGCGGGCACCATAGAACAAAATCTCTTAACCCTTCAAAACAGTCTTGAGCAACAAGAAGAAGACGCGCTTGCGCTGGTAAAAAGCTCTTCAGCTGAATCAAAAGAAAAATTCCAGGCGCTAACATTTTATTGGGCTTTGGGTGCGGCATTGATTATGTCTGCAATACTCATTGCTATTTTCACAACCAACTCCATTGTAAAACCATTGTATTCATTACGCAATGTCCTGATTTCACTTAGTAAAGGAATTTTCCCAAAAACAAAAATGGCTGTGCGCAAGGACGAAATTGGCGACATGACCATTGCAATGAATGGCTTGGTAGACGGCTTACAAAAAACCACAGATTTTGCACGTGAAGTTGGTCAGAGTAATTTCAACTTTCCGTATCAACCACTCAGTGAAGAAGATGTGCTTGGTCATGCTTTATTAAAAATGCGCGATGAACTTGCAGAGACAGAAAGAATATTGGCTCGCAAAGTGGAGGAACGAACTGCAGAAGTTGTAAGTCAGCGTGATGAAATTGAACGGCAGAGATTAAAATTAGTTGACCTCTATAAAGACGTTACTGACAGTATACGCTACGCAAAACGTCTGCAATATTCAATACTACCACCACAAGAGGTTATCCGCAAAGTTTGCCCTGATTCATTCGTACTTTTTAAACCAAAAGACATAGTTTCTGGAGATTTTTACTGGTTTTTTCAAACTGAAGGGAAATCATTGGTAGCTGCGGTTGACTGCACAGGACACGGTGTGCCGGGCGCATTTATGAGTTTGGTGGGTGCAAACGGATTGAATGCTGCTGTAAAAGAACATAAAAAAACTTCACCGGGGTTGATCCTCAATGAGCTGAATAATTTTGTGTCTGACTCATTAAATAAAGGCAGTGAAGACAGTAATGTGCGTGATGGAATGGATATTTCATTCTGTACTATTGATTATAAAAACATGGAATTGGAATTTGCCGGCGCCAACAATCCACTTTATATTATTCGTAACAACGAGTATATTATTGTAAAAGCAGACAAGCTTGCCATTGGTTCTTTTGAGCCAGGCGCTCAGCAGTATAGTAACACGAGGGTGCCTATTCAAAAAGGCGATATGATTTATCTTTTCACCGATGGCTATGCGGATCAATTTGGTGGTGAAAAGGGTAAAAAATTCCTCTATCGTCACTTCAGAGATACGTTAATGAACGTACACCAAAAAAACATGAAAGAACAACACGATGCACTCAAACATCAAATAGAATCATGGCAGGGACCTTATGAGCAGTTGGATGATATTTTGGTGATTGGTGTAAGAATATAACCCAAATGAAATCAATAGGCCGCCTTCTTTTACTTTTTTCTTTCTCGGTAATTTGTCTGCAAACAAATGCACAGCAGAAAAGCATTCGGTTTGAACGGTTTTCTATTGAAGATGGTTTGTCTCAAAGCAATGTTACCGGTATTATTCAAGACAAGCTTGGCTTTATTTGGGTAAGTACCCAAGACGGCTTAAATAGATTTGATGGTTATTCATTTACCGTTTTTAAAAGCGGTGATGATTCTACTACTATTCCAAACAACTATTTGTTTTTCTTAATTGAGGATGAATACGGTTTTCTTTGGTTTGGAACCAATCGCGGATTAGGGAGAATAAATCCGGCGAACTTTAAAATTAATAGGGTTAACAGAGACTTGGTGCCGGGTATGCGTGGCTACGTGTTTACGCATCTTTGCTTTGATTCTAACGGGGTTTTATGGGCCTTGTCTGATAAGTATGGTGTCAACAAAATCAACCCCAGAACGCGTGACGTTGAAATAATAAAAGCCGTTGACGGAGAATCAGGTTTTACCTGCTTATTTGCTGATAATACAAACACGATTTGGCTTGGCACAGAAACGGGTAAAGTGTTTTTTACTTCACCTCCTTACAGCGTTTTTAAAGAAGTCGAATACACAGAGAGTAAATCGAGTCGTATAACCAACTTCACACAGGGATACAATAATAATGTTCTGGTTTCAACTGAATCCGGCCTTCAGGTAATTTCAGATGATAAAATCATGCGTCCGGTTAGCGACAATAATTTGCTGCGCTACATAAAAATTAGTTGTGCTTATCAAGAAAATCATGATAAAATATGGATCGGGACAGAACAAGATGGTCTTTTTCTCATCATCAATGACTCAACCGGCACTGAAAAAGTATTTCAATATAAAAACAACCCTTATGACAACTCAAGCATACCTGATGATAAAATCACTTGCATTTTTGAAGATCAAAGTGGCGTTTTTTGGATAGGAGCAGAAAAAGGATTCAGCAAATTTGACAAGTATAAGCAAGGCTTTTCAACGATCTCTCTCAATAATGACCCCTCTCACGGCTTAATTGATTATAACGTGTGGTCTTTTGCTGAAGACAAAAATGGCGACATCTATATTGGCACAAAAAAAGATCTCACCATTTACAAAAGCAATGAACAAAAATTTTATCATTTATTCAGAGATAGAATTAATCAGAATTACTTGTTGAGCATTTACGTTGAATCAACAAATAAAATATGGCTTGGCTATGATGATGGCCTCTTTCTTCTCAGTTTAAACAATCTAAAAGCCGGTGATTATTCATTTAAACAAATTGCCTTTCAAACAGCTAATCAGGAATCAAATGATTTACGAGTTTATCAAATAGTTCCGGCTGATGATAACAGGCTTTGGATTGGATCACGACTCGGTTTGTCAATCATTGATAAAAACACGCTTGATTACTCTTTCTATGCTAAAACTGACGATGAATTAAGTATTGGTGAGGGCTCAGTAAAAGTTATCTATCGTGATTTGAGCGGTAAAATTTGGGTTGTAACAAGTGATCAGGGGCTTTACAATATTATTGAAAGACCAGATGGAAGCTTTTATTTCAAAGAGTATCCAATCATAAATCACGATGAGCAAAACGGCCATATCACTTGTTTGCTCCAAACTGAAAAAAATAGTCTGTGGCTTGGTACTTATGGTGATGGAATTAAAAAATTGAACCTGGCAACCAGTGAAACCATCAACTATACAGAATCAGAAGGCCTTGCTAATAATGTAATTTATGGTTTGTTAGAAGATCAGGACGGCAATATTTGGGCAAGCACCAACAAAGGAATTTCAAAATTCAGCCCGTCCACTGAGCAGTTTATCAATTATACCGTCAAAGATGGCTTACAAAGCAATGAATTTAATACGAATGCCTATCTCAAATCAACTGACGGGCTGCTCTATTTTGGGGGCATTAACGGCTACACTGTTTTTAATCCACATTTGATTAATAAAAACCCAAACAAACCACAAGCCATAATTACTAAAGTGCTTCTTTCATCACGCGGATCAAACCAGCGTGAGATCATTGCGCAAAATATCAGTGGGTATCGCGAACTCAATTTAGAGTATCACCAAAATGATATTTCATTTGAATTCACATCAACCAACTATTCTAATATTGGAAAAAACAAGTTCAAATATATTCTAGAAGGGCATGAAGAAGAATACAGCTTTTTAGAACATGAAAATAGGGTAAATTACCTGAATATACCGCATGGACACTACACCCTCAAGGTGTTTGCACAAAGCGCAGATGGAGAATGGTCAACTGAACCCACCATTATTTCTATTGTTATCACGCCTCCCTTCTGGCTCACCTGGTGGTTCCGCATTCTGATCATTCTACTGTTAACCTTTGTGGGCATTGTGATTTACCGTCGCAGAGTTGATGTAATAAGAAGACAAAAAGTGCGTCTTGAAATTGAAGTAGTAAAACGCACACGTCAGGTTATTGAGCAATCGCGTAAATTAGAAGATCAAAAGAAAAAAGTTGAAGCACAAAAAGCAAAAATTGAGCATCAAAAAGAATTGCTTGAGAAAGAGAAAGAAAAAGTTGAACAACTTTTATTAAATATTTTACCTGAAGGCACTGCAGAAGAGCTTAAAAAAGAAGGCCGTTCAAAGGCACGTTATTATAAAAATGTGTCTGTAATGTTTACTGATTTTGTAGGCTTTTCAAAGATTGCTGAAGAGATGAAGCCGCAAGAGTTAGTGCAAAAACTTGACAGCTACTTTTCAAAATTTGATGAGATCATTGAAAAATATGATCTTGAAAAAATCAAAACCATTGGTGACTCATACATGTGTGCCGGCGGTGTTCCCATTCGCAACAAAAGCAACGCCATTGAAGTAACGCTATCCGCCCTTGAGATAAAAGACTACATGCTTGACAGACAAAAACAAGCTGTTGAAGGCGGGCAAAAGGAATGGGAAATAAGAATTGGAATTAATACCGGAGAAGTAATTGCCGGCGTAATTGGTATCAAGCGCTTTGCCTATGATATATGGGGCGCAACTGTAAACCAGGCACAGCGCATGGAAATGCACGGACAGCCCGGCACTGTGAATGTGTCAGGTAATACCTATGAGTACATTGCGCCGTATTTTGAATGCACCTACCGGGGCAAAGTTCAAACCAAGCATAAAGGAATGCTTGACATGTATTATGTCAGTGGCATTAAACCAGAACTTTCTATTAAAGGAGAAGGGAAAAAACCAAATAATAAATTTTGGAAAATCGTTGATCTTCACCTTTACAGTTCTATCAATTACATGAAGGCTGAGCGCCATATCATGAAAATTCTTGAAACACAACTGTCTCCAAAACTGTTATATCATTCCATCAATCACACTATTGATGTTACCAAAGCGGTTGAGCGTTTAGCCATCATGGAGGGTATTACTGATGAAGATCTTTTCTTATTAAAATCCGCAGCAACTTATCATGACGCAGGCTTCATTGAAAAATATGAGAAGAATGAGGAAATAGGTATGCGTTTAGCTCGTGAAATTTTGCCTAAATACGGTTATACGCAAGAACAAATTGATGTCATTGATGGCCTCATCAAAGCAACTGAAATTCCACAAACCCCAAACACCCACTTGCAACAAATTATGTGTGACGCTGATTTGGATTATTTAGGAAGAGATGATTTTCATGATATTGCCAACCTACTGCGCCGCGAATTGAGAGAACATGGCAAACTCAATAGTGACAGGCTTTGGGACGAGATTCAAATAAAATTCCTTGCTCAGCACACCTACTTCACTAAATCAGCTATCAAACTGCGTCAGGAAAAAAAGATGAAACACATTGAAGAAATTAAAGCAAAACTTGCTGAAGGTAATTACAAAGATTAATCGTCAGGGGTTTCTATTACCTCAATTTCTTCTCCGTTCAGCCAACTGTTCATCAACCATTCATTGGTGCTTATTGGGGCAATATAATATCTACTGAATGCCTCTAAAACAGGGCTATTCAATGCAGACTCAATAGACACTGCTCCCGCAGTAAGATAATCACTATGAATAACGTAAGAACAAGACCCTGAACGATACAAATATCCAACATGACTTTGATCAAAACCAATAAAATAAATACCGTCATCAGGACATGCCTCTACCAGCGCCTCTGCCCTATTTGATTCTGTGAAAATTTCTATTGTTGACACAGTATCATCGCCCGCTATTGACAAGGCTTCATGAATGGGTAATTGCTGAGCTAATTTATATCTGTTCACATTGAGCCCCATATGCAAAAGCGTAGTAGACACAAAATATCCGCAGGCAATATTTCCTTGATTCGGAATTGCAGTATACCCCTCAAATGCCCACGGGGTGCCATACCAATGCGGAATCAGTTGATGAACTAAATAGTTGGCAAACACCCTGCCCACAAGTTGGTGATTTTCTTTCAGGCTTTCCAAAGTGTCGCCAATATTGTCTTTAATGTCGGCATAACTTAGTGTGGTTTGAGATATATAAACTTGTTGCCAATTAGTTGTGTCACATTCACATGTGTCCGGGTTTTTCGTTTGCGATAATTTAAGTGTTCCATTGCATGATTCGCCCAAGCGCACATCCATGACTGATGCCTGACAGGACAATAAACCATAATAGAAAAAAATGAGTGCGGCTTTTTTCATGCATTGTTTAACTCAACAATGCACTTTCAAAGGAATAGTAACAGAACGGTATTATTAATCAGAAACCCCTATGGGATAAAATCAATCAACAAAAATCTTCTCAAGCGTAACATCAGGCTCACCATTTTTGCCTGAAAGGAAAAGTGTTTTCGTTTTTTTATTCCAGATTAAATCAATATCATAAGATACGCTTTTACCGTTGCTAAGCTTGGCTTTTATCAAATACTGCGTGCCTGATTGCTTTAAAAAAGTATAGGTGCCATTGAGCTCAATCATTCCGCTTTTGTAGCTGATTTTTTCGGCAGAAATTTCAATTTTCACATCGTGTTTTTCAATGTTGAGCTCTACGTCATTATTCATTACGGTATACGCCGCCATTTCTCCTGCATATTCTCCAAAACAATCCTTTGGTAATGTTTCAGCATTGGCAGTAAACAAAACAAGCAAAAATGAGGCAAGTGCTAAATATTTCATCATCGGGTTAAAAAAGGAACACGAATATACAATTCCTATGCCATGCCTCAAAATTTCTGTTGATAAAAATTTTTTGCCTGTTTATATTAAAGCCGCCTGTTTTCATGGGAATCCTGTTGTAGATGATAACTTTGAAAATCAGATTTTGTAGTGCCAGAATTTAGTTTAAGTATCTCTAATCCAATTAATTACTAAGAAAACAAATGGGTGCCAATTTAAAATCTGTCATAAAACCAACACTATGAAACAATATCTTGACCTGGTAAAGCACATTTATGAAAACGGGGCACAAAAGGGAGATCGCACGGGTACCGGAACCAAAAGCGTGTTTGGATACCAGATGCGCTTTGATTTACAAGCCGGTTTTCCGATGTTGACTACTAAAAAACTGCATCTCAAATCAATCATTCACGAATTATTATGGTTTCTAAACGGCGATACCAACGTTAAGTATCTGCAAGAAAACGGTGTCAAGATATGGGACGCATGGGCAAACGAAGGCGGAGAATTAGGTCCCGTTTACGGGGCACAATGGAGAAATTGGAACGGAACAGGATTAGATCAGATTCAAGAAGTAATCACGCAAATAAAAACAAACCCTGATAATCGTCGGATAATGGTTTCAGCTTGGAACCCAAGTGTAATGCCAAACACCAAATTAAGTTTTGCTGAAAATGTAAAAAACGGAAAAGCGGCTCTACCTCCTTGTCACGCATTTTTTCAATTCTATGTTGCTGATGGAAAACTTTCATGTCAATTGTATCAAAGAAGTGCAGATGTTTTTCTAGGTGTTCCGTTCAATATTGCGTCGTATGCATTGTTAACCATGATGGTGGCTCAAGTATGCAATTTACAACCGGGAGAATTCATTCACACGTTTGGTGACGCCCACATCTACAATAATCATTTTGAGCAGATTCAATTACAGCTTCAGCGTGAACCACGCCCATTACCGTTAATGAAAATCAATCCACATGTTCAGTCCATTTTTGATTTCAAGTTTGAAGATTTTGAACTAGTAGATTACAATCCGCATCCACACATTAAAGGGGAGGTAAGTGTTTAATTATGGTGCGTATTATTGTGGCCGTGGCTTCAAACGGCGTAATTGGTAAAAACAATGATCTGATATGGCACTTGCCCGCGGACATGAAGTTTTTCACTCAAACAACTTCAGGGCACATTGTAATAATGGGACGCAGAAACTGGGACTCTATTCCGTTGAAATATCGTCCGCTGTCTAACCGTATCAATGTTGTTGTTACACGCAACCATGAATTTAAATCACCTGACTGTGTTGTTTTTCATTCTATTGAACAGGCCATTCTTCACTTTAAAAGTCAAACTGAAAAAGACATTTACATCATTGGCGGCGGACAGATTTATGACGAAACGCTGAAGCAAAATTTGGCCGATGAAATGTATATTACACAAATAAATCAGGCCTTTGATGGAGACACATGGTTCCCTGCTGTGGATGACACCAAGTGGAATAAAAAACTATTATTTACCCATGAACCAGACGAAAAAAATAAGTATGCTTTTTCTGTCTTTCATTACATAAAAAAATGATTTCTAAGTTTGAAAAAGCACATCGTTAGATTAGCATAATAATTAGATTTTTACATCGTCAAATTCTGAAATAAAAAAAATGAAACTGTGTATTGCTGAAAAACCAAGTGTTGCAAAAGAAATAGCAACCGTTTTGGGAGCAACACTCAAAAAAGACGGATATTTTGAGGGGGCAGGCTACTGGGTTTCATGGACGTTTGGTCACCTTTGTACACTGAAAGAACCGCATGATTATACTCCACTTTGGAAAACGTGGAATCTTGCAACGCTCCCGATGATTCCCTCCAGATTTGGAATAAAATTAATCGAAAATCAAGGTGTTCAAAAACAATTTCGCATCATAGAAAATCTTGTTGAGCGTTGTGAAGAAGTGATAAACTGTGGTGATGCCGGGCAAGAGGGAGAACTGATTCAGCAATGGGTTTTGTTGAAAGCAAAAAACGTGAAACCCATTAAGCGTTTATGGATATCATCACTAACCGAAGAAGCAATCAAAGAAGGGTTTCAAAAACTGAAATCCGGAGACGATTTTCTGAATCTATATGCCGCAGGAAGTAGCCGTGCAATTGGAGACTGGTTGCTTGGTATGAACGCAACACGTTTGTACACGTTGAAGTATGGGCAAAATAAACAGGTCCTCTCTATTGGTCGTGTTCAAACACCAACACTTGCTTTGATTGTTCAAAGACAAAAAGAAATAGACGGGTTCAAGTCTGCAAAATACTGGGAATTAAAAACAAACTATCGTGAAGTTTTGTTTTCAGCTCAAGTTGACAAAATTACATCTCAGGAACAAGCGGCTGAATTACTCTCTAGAGTGAGTGATAAACCCTTTCAAGTTCTTTCATACGAGCAGAAAGAAGGAAAGGAACAGCCACCACGATTATTTGATCTTACCTCTATTCAAGTTGAAGCAAATAATAAATTTGCGTTTTCTGCTGAGCAAACACTTAATTTAGTGCAGAGCTTGTACGAGAAAAAAATCATCACCTATCCGCGTGTTGATACCACGTTTTTATCTGAAGACATTTATCCAAAAGTCCCAAAAATACTTGAGGGATTGAAATATTTTTCATCCCTCACCGAACCCTTGCTAGGCAATCCTTTGCGCAAGTCAAAAAAGGTGTTTGATGATAAAAAAGTGACTGATCACCATGCTATTATTCCAACCGGAATTACGCCCTCGGGCATATCACCTGACGAACAAAAAATATTCAATACGGTAACCAAAAGATTCATTTCAGTTTTTTACCCTGACTGTACGGTGTCAAATACTACCGTTTTGGGCAAGGTGGAAGATGTTGAATTCAAAGCCACCGGTAAACAGATAATTGAGCCCGGCTGGAGAATTGTCTACGAAGGGGAAGAGCCGATTAAGAATTCGTCTGAAAACGGCACTAAACCAAAATCTAAAGACGATGAAAACGATGAGGCAAACATAGAGCAAGATCAGGAAAGCAACGTGATTATGCCTTCCTTTGAACAAGGAGAAAGCGGACCACACAAACCGGAAGTTCAAGAGAAAGAAACACGCCCACCAAAATATTTTACCGAAGCAACCTTACTGCGTGCCATGGAAACCGCCGGCAAGACAGTGGATAATGATGAGTTGAGAGATTTATTGAAAGAAAACGGAATAGGGCGTCCGTCTACCCGGGCTAACATCATTGAAACCCTTTTCAAGCGACAATACATCATTAAAAAAAGAAAAAACTTACATGCAACCGTAACCGGAATTGGTTTAATAGACGCTATACAATCAGAACTCCTCAAAAGCGCAGAGCTCACCGGACAGTGGGAATATAAACTACGACAAATAGAAAAGGGCGCTTATGATGTAAACCTTTTTAAAGAAGAATTGAAACAAATGGTTGTTGATTTAACCAATGAAGTTCTTAACGCCGAGGCACGCAAGATACAGACTGTTTCACATGAAATCAAAACAAAAGATATAAAAGCAAACGCTGGTTCAAGCACCTCACCAAAACTAAAATCACCGCCACTTGAAATTGAGGGAATGACTTGTCCTTTCTGTAAAGAGGGGCTTATCAAAAAGGGTAAATCTGCTTACGGTTGTTCGCGTTTCAATAACGGCTGCAACGTATTGATTCCGTTTACTGCCTACAATAAAAAGCTAACGGAAAAGCAAATAATAGAACTGCTCACCAAAAGAAAAACCGGTATTATAAAAGGCTTGGAGCAAGTTGCAGGAACAAAAACTGATGGAAAGTTATGGCTTGATGATGAGAATAAACTGCAAATACACATCGTAAATACCCAGCCGTGAATTGGTTCCGATTTATATTTTTTTTTCCTCTGTTTTTAACCCTCTGGTGCAGTGCTCAGCAAGATACCACGCGCACAATTTTTCCCGTTTCACATGGCACCAAAAAATGGAAACCGGCAATTGGATTTGATGCTTTTCGTTCATTCTATTCCGGTGCTCCCGTGAAATTTAATGGTTTTAGGCTTGGGTTGGAATATAGGGGTGTTCACCGTTTTGGTTTTGGTTTTTATGGGTTAAAAAAAGATCTCTTTTTTAATGATCTTGCTGTTGATTATCCGCTTGCTACCGACACATCCTTAGTAAAATTTAAGCTCAATTATGCTGCTTTATTTTATGAGCGCGTTTTCTACAAAACCCGTTATTGGGAGATTAGCTTGCCCGCATATCTCGGGGGGGGCGGATTAGAGGCATTTGTTGAAGGCAGCGACGGTGTTTTCTATAAATACTACGCTTCGTCTTTCTCGTTATTGAATATCGGCATTGTAACTAAATTCTATCCGCTAACCTGGTTTGCTTTGCGTCTTGGAGTTGGTCAACGTTTTACTTTTAATTCTGACAAAGATGTCCGCAGGGCATTCAACGGTCCTTTTTACTCTTATGGCTTTAGCATTCTTTTTGGAGAGTTATTCAAGGTGATCTTTCCAAAGGAAAAATCTAATAAACAAAAATGAATCAAATTAAACATTGTGTTAATAACGCAATGTTTAGTTAACCCATATCGCAAACCCTTATAAATCAACAACCAAAGCCCACTCACCAGGCGTGCCATATTTAACGATCTGCCAACAGCTGACCCTTTGTGTTATATTTCAAGAAATCTTGCAAACAGCGTTTGCTAATGAGTTTTTCTTCTCAAAATATAGATTTGGGAGCTCCATTTTTCAGTTCCCGCAAGCCAATTTGACTTCAGGCCTGTCAATATTGCCCTTGATAGCTTGCCTCCTCTATACTTTTCTGATAACATTGAAACGTAAAATGAATCAAACTTCATGGGCAAAACGTCAATCAATTCAAGATCAAACCTACCCAACAACTCTATGATATCGGTTTTTTTAAAGTGATAAAGATGGATAGGTAAATCATATGCCGCCCAAAACTCTTTATAATACTGAGCATCAAAAGATTCAGGGTTCGGCACAGCTATTACAAGTCGTCCATTATCAGTCAATAATGAAGCAATTTTTGATGCATCCCGTTCAAGATGATAAACATGCTCTAGGACATGCCAGAGTGTAATAATATCAAATTTTTCACTCAGGCTATGAAGCTCAATAATATCATTCAATGCAACGCTATTTACCTCTTGGGCTATTCTTCGTGCGTCAGTATCCGGCTCAAGACCCTTGACGTCCCATCCCTTTAGTTTTGCTTTTGCAACGAAATGACCGGTACCCGAACCGATGTCCAATAATTTTCTTCCCTTAGATAGGCGATTTATAAGAGCTACTTTTTTTGCGAGTGTATATTTTCTAACCAGGTGATATACCTTATTTACAAAACCCTTCTTTGTGGCACTATGTGAAACATAACCATCTGATTTATAATAGCTTCCTATGGATTGTTCAACCGGTCTTGGATTAGTAAATTTAAATCCGCAAGACCCGCACGATACAATGGTAAATGTCTCTCCACTTACCGAAAAATCTTTTGATGTAATGAATTCCGCCGTCTCAAAGCCATGACAAATAGGACAACGATCAAGGTATATTAAATTATTTTCCAAGGTGTATAAGAATTACAGAAATATCAGAGGGGGACACACCGCTAATTCGGCTTGCCTGACCTAGTGTTCTTGGTTTTATTTTAGTCAATTTGTCAACCGCCTCAGAAGAAAGAGCATGAATCTCACTATAAGGTAAGCCCTCTGGCAATTTCAACTTCTCTAGACGGTTTATTTTCTCAGCTAAATCTCTTTCTCTTTGAATATATCCCGAATATTTGATTTGAATTTCTGCCTGTTCAACGGCATCATGATCCAGAGGACATACCGATACAATTTTTTTTCTAAGAAGATCACATGACTTAATCAAATCACTCAATTCAATATGTGGCCTCGATAATACCGTATTGCACTTTACTGCCTGTGTTAAAGGGGCTGAATTTTTTTCCAGCAGCATCGAGTTCACTTCACTGGGGGAAACACTACAAGCATGAATAATTTTTACTAGCTCATTAGTCAATTGAATTTTTTCATTTACTCTTGCAAGATCTTCATCAGAAGCCAGCCCAATATTATACCCAATTGGAGTTAATCTAATGTCTGCATTATCCTGCCTTAGTAATGTCCTGAACTCAGCACGAGACGTGAACATACGGTATGGCTCTTTTGTTCCTTTGGTTATTAGGTCATCAATCAAGACACCTATATATGCTTCATCACGAGACAGAACTAATTCTGCTTTTCCACTCAGTTTAAGGTGTGCATTTATTCCGGCCATTAAACCTTGACCGGCAGCCTCTTCATATCCGGTTGTTCCATTAATCTGCCCAGCAAAATATAGGTTGCTTACTAATTTAGTCTCCAAGGTATGTTTAAGCTGGGTGGGTGGAAAGTAATCATACTCTATTGCGTATCCCGGCCTGAACATTTTTACCTTTTCAAATCCTGGTATTGTTTTCAAGGCGGCTAGTTGAACCTCTTCGGGTAGGGATGTGCTGAAGCCATTCACGTATACCTCCACGGTCTCCCAACCTTCAGGCTCCACAAAAATTTGATGCCGATCTCTTTCAGCGAACCTGTTTATTTTATCTTCAATTGATGGGCAATACCGAGGTCCGGTACTTTTAATGGCGCCATTAAACATTGGGGAACGGTCAAAACCTGTACGCAAAATTTCATGTGTGTGCAAATTAGTATATGTGATAAAGCAACTCCTCTGATTTTTGAGGGCAGATGTTTGAGTTGAAAATGAGAACTTTTTGGGGTTCTCATCGCCAGGTTGCTCTACCATTTTTGAATAGTCAAGTGAGCGGCCGTCAACCCGAGGCGGGGTACCTGTTTTCATGCGTCCCGCATCAAAACCTACAGCAACAAGTTGTTCAGTTATGCCATAGCTAGCTGATTCGGCTGTTCGTCCGCCCTTAAAGTTTTTTTCACCTAAGTGAATGAGCCCGTTTAAAAATGTACCATTAGTCAATACAACAGCCCTACTCTTAATTTTTATTCCCATAGAGGTAATCACCCCCACAACGTTTGCGTCTTCAATGATTAGTCCCGAAACCATATCTTGCCAAAAGTCAACTCCATTGGTTCGCTCAAGAAGCAGCCTCCATTGTTCCGCGAATTTCATTCTATCGTTCTGCGCTCGTGGCGACCACATGGCAGGTCCTTTTGAAAGGTTTAGCATTTTGAATTGAATTGCCGATCGGTCAGTTATAATTCCCGACCCACCTCCAAGGGCATCAATTTCACGAACGATTTGACCCTTTGCCACACCACCCATTGCCGGGTTACACGACATCTGCGCAATGGTGGCCATATTCATCGTCACCAGGAGGACACGTGAACCCATTTTTGCAGACGAATACGCCGCTTCGCATCCGGCGTGACCGGCACCAACTACTATAATGTCATATTCTTCAAGCATTCCTATTCTTGTTTCACGTGAAACCACTTTAAACCACAGACGTGTTCCTACTTAATGTTTCACGTGAAACTATTTTTTGAGTTCAGATAATTATTCTATGTTTCACGTGAAACAACATCAAAAGTCAATATATTTTTTCTCTAGACTACGCATTTTAATTTTCTCACTCCTTGTTTTGTCTCCGAACCCCGCCAGATGTAGAACACCGTGAATCATCACACGTCTTAATTCTTCAGTCAACGCAACGCCAAACTTACCAGCGTTTTCTTCGACCCTTTCCAAGCTTATATACATCTCACCCGATAAACTATTTTTTTCGTTAAAATCAAAGGTGATAATATCAGTTAAAGTGTCGTGTTTTAGAAATTTAAGGTTCATTTTATGAAGCTCATCATCACCAACAAAAACATAAGATAGGTTGCAAGCAGAAAAACCAAGATCCAACACGCAGCTCTTTAACCAAGTTTTATTTTTACCGGGCTGAAATGACTTGACTTTTACTTTGACAAAATTAAAACTGATCTTAAACATTTGCGACTGCAAATGTAATACGCACAGTTGAACCTGCGTTCTCAAACGCCACACCGTCAGATAAATTTTTCATTAAAAATATTCCTCGACCATCAGGCTTCTCTATATTCTCAGGAGATGTTGGATCCGGCAGATTATTGAAATCAAAACCACTACCCTTATCAGAAACCGTGAAAATTATTTCCTTATCACCTTTTGCAACAGAAACCACGACAGATTTATCATTTGAGTATTTATTGCCATGGATAATAGCATTGTTGACAGCCTCAGTAACGGCAATCAAGACGTTTCCATAATGATCTTCGCTCAAGCCCATTTCTGCAGAAACCTTATCAACCAATGATTCTACCTCATGAATTTTTTCCAGCTTAGAGGCAATTTCAATACTCAACATTCACTATTCATTTACAGAATTAAAATACTCATTTACCAAGGCCTTATAATAGACCTGAAGACTTATTGGAAAGGTTCTTAAAAACTCAGCTTCCGCATCCTTCTTTCGGTTATACTCTGTAAATTCTATAAGGTTACCATTTTCAGGATTTTTACCCTCATTCGATTCTCGCTCCTCAGAAAACCCGCGCTCACGCATTGCCTTTTCATGCTCTAAAAGCCGCGTCAAAATATCTTGTTGGCGCTGCACAAAATCAGCCCCAATATTACCATTCAATAAATCTTTTTCCAACTGATCTATGTCCTCAATTAACTCATTCAATCCATTTCCGGCGCCTGAACCATCTTCATTTAGCTCCTCACGCAACTTCATTAATGACTCTCTAATTAAACTCTGCTCAGCTGCCATTTTTACAATTTGTTTATTAGATAATCCCGGAATAGAGCCTGGCTGTTCTCCGCCTCCTTGACCCGGAGATTCACCCGGTTCCTTTCCACCGGGGTTCGGACCTTTCATTTGATCAATTTGTTGTTGCAGGGCTTGCTTCATTTGCTCCATGGTCATTTTACCCGACTTGCCCTGACCGGCCCCTCCAGGATTGTTACATGAACCATTACCCGGCATTTTCATCTGAGCCTGCTGTTGCATTTGATCTAACACCTCTGCCAACATCAAGGCTAAATCATTATATCCGGTCATCACATATTGTTGGCTTTGGATTGTCTCATTAGTTTTTCTTGCTTCAGAATATTCCAATGAATTGTCTAAATTATAATTCAGGTCAGCAAGCTCTTCATTGATAAATGACGACAATTGAATAACCCGATGACTCAGGGCAATAAGAGAATCATTTACCACCTGAGTTGCGACATTAATGTCCAATTGTTCTTGCGAAAGCTCACCATACTTAGGGTCGGTAGGGGAGGTCACTTTGAATTCCTTCATCAAAGCCTCTTGACGATGACTCAAGGCCACCAAATTTTCCAACAAATAGCGCAACGCTTCCATGTCTTCAGCCTGCTGTTGTTCTGCCATTTGCATTTGCATTGAACTGACGTCATCAGCCATTTGCTTCAACATTTCAGATGCCTTAGATTGATTTTCTTGTGACTTTTTACTGTTGTTATTATCTAAATTTTCTTTTGATTCGTTCATCTCCTCATCAATTCCCTCCTCTTGCTCTTCATTAAAATCAATGTCCATTGGATTCTTCAATTCACTGTTTTTCTGTTCAATTTCATCCATATCTTTTTGGATTTCATCAAACTTTTTATTTAACTCTTCTTGTTTTTGACTTAATTCTTCCGGACTCAACTCTTTATTCTCGGTCATTTGATTTAATTTCTCTTGCTCTTCAGCTAAATCACGCAATTGCTGTTCTAATGATTTGAGTTTTTCATCAATCTCCATCATTTTAAACAACTCAAGGGTGCGGTCTAATTCTTCAGATAAATTTTCAGATTCTTGTTCCATTTGATCCAAATTCTGAACTATCTTTTCCTTGTCCATTTGGTTCATCAGTTCTTCCAATTCTTTTAGAAGATTTAATAATTCTTCATCCATTAATTGGTTCATTAATTCTTCAAGCTGTTTTCTCTTTTCTTCTAATTCAGGATCTTCTTCTAAATAATTTTCGCGCTCTGTTTTATTCTTCTCATACTCCATCTGCATTTGCTCAATTTGTTGACTTAATTGCTGATGCAGATTTAAAAGATTTTCAAGGTTTTGTTTGTCCTTCCAATCAGGATTTGGCTTATTCATCAGATCGTTTCGAAGATCTTGAATTTCCTTTTGTAATTGATCAGATTGTTCCTTTAACTGATTAATATCCCTTTCAATTTTGTCTGATTGTGCAGATAAATTATTTTCTAATTCATCTAAATCGGGAACTTCAAAAACCTTTCTACTAGATGATGTTGACTTATATCCATTTATTTCGTCGTTGTCCGTAACAACAAATGAATATTCAATACGATCTCCGGGGCCTAAATTGAAAGGAGATAAATCAATATAAAAAGAGAACAATTGATTCAATGATTTTGAATTTATCTTGATTGATTTTGATACGGTATAGGAGCTGTCCTGCTTGATCACTTTCATTTTTGCTGAAAGCCCTCTGAATCCATAATCATCTGATATAGTACCATCTACATATCTCCTCAGGCTGTTCATTGAATCAATTTCTTCTTCAACACTTATCTGCGGAAATTCATCTTTTATCACCGTTATATCATAACCAAGACTATCAGCATTTTCTACTTCATCAGAACTTGTTACCAACGCATACGATTCCGACTCAATAAATCTGCGCTGGAAAGAATAGGTGTTAGTTAAATTTGTTTTCAAACTAACTAAAGTATCTTTAAAGAACACGTCTAATTTGGTCAAATTTTTAGCCGTAACGGACCATTTGATAGAGCTTCCCTCGGGAACTGAAAGATCTCCTGCATTATTAAAATCAGCCGGCTGAATGCCTGTATGTGCCGGATAAACCACATGTAATTGAATGTCTTCTAAAACCGGCTTGTAAAGCACATCAACAATAAAATTCTCTGACTTGAACCCGTTTCCTTCACAATAAAACTGAATGTCTTTTCTAACGTTTGTAAATTGATACTGAAACAATGTTTTTGTCACTTTATTCAAATTGTATGTTCCGTTGTTTGAAACAATTTTAACCTCATCCGGCAAGTCATTGCCTTGAAGATTAATTTCAAGCAAATAATCTTCTCCTTCTTTCACTTCTCCCTCACTTGATAACTGAAAAGTAAACGGAGCAGGTTCTACATACTCTTGATTAAAATGAATAACACGCTCAGTGCTTTCCAGAAAAAGAGCGGGATACACTGCGCTAAGAATAATCGTGGTGCCTACAACGGGAACCAAATATTTCAAGTACTTTCTGTTCTCACTTAAATCAATAGCAGCATTGAAAGGAATTACAGATAATTGTGCTGCCCGTTGTTCAACGCTTGCTCGCACCAATTCAATATTATACGAATAATCAACGCTGTCCTTTTCAAGTTGAATTGTGTTTTTTAATTTATCACTCACATCAGGAAAAAACCTACCGATCATATCAGCAGCATCCATAATAGATAAATGTTTTCCTAGCTTGTTTAAGCGTAAAACAGGAATTAGAAAATACCTAAAGAAAAGCCATCCATTAACAAGAATAAATGTGACTAAAAGGGTTAATCTTACTCCGCTACTGAATCGCCCAAAATGTTCAAGCACCGCTACCGTTGTATAGGATAAAAGTAAAACCACAAGAAAGATTAGACCGCCTCTGATCATCTCATTCTTATAGTACTTTTTAATAAACAGTTCTACCTGCCGTATGACATCACTAAATTTGCCCAACTGAATAATTTTTTACTAAAGTTAGCACTTTGCATCATTAGATACAACGCAGAACCAACATTGGTTCAATAATCTTAACAAAAATTCTGCCTCAATATTGTTCAACGCCTGGTTAAATTCCAATCAGAAAAGCGCTTCAATCTACACATCAATGCGCAAGACAAGGAAAGGAATGATAGATAAACAATATCTTTGCAGAGATCATTTTCAAAAATATGTCAAAAAGAGTAAGGGTACGATTTGCCCCAAGTCCGACAGGACCACTTCACTTAGGCGGCGTGAGAACGGCGCTTTATAATTATCTATTTGCAAAAAAAAACAACGGAGATTTTCTACTGCGCATTGAAGATACAGATGAGAACAGATTTGTACCCGGAGCCATGCAATATATTTTGGAATCATTGAAATGGTGTGGTATAGAGCCCAATGAAGGAGAGGGTTATGGAGGAGATAAAGGACCGTATATACAGTCACTCAGAAAAGATATGTACCGACCATATGCTGAAGAATTAGTAAAAAATGGCGCCGCATACCTAGCCTTTGATACAGCCGAAGAGCTAGATCAAATGCGTGAAAAAGCAAAGCAAACCGGTATGCCTAACTGGCAATACAACGCCATTACCCGGTCAAGTATGAAAAATTCACTGACACTTTCTAAAGAAGAAGTTGATAAAAGAATGGCGGCAGGAGAACCATACACCATACGTATGAAAATGCCGCGCAACACAGATATTAAATTTGAAGACACCATCCGCGGTTGGATTACTGTTAACACGAATAATTTAGATGATAAAGTGCTGTTCAAAGAATCAGGCATGCCCACATATCATTTAGCCAACATTGTTGATGATCATTTAATGGACATTACACACGTCATACGCGGTGAAGAGTGGCTGCCGTCCGCGCCGCTTCATGTTTTATTGTATGAAGCTTTTGGCTGGGAACGCCCTTTGTTTGCGCATTTACCACTCATATTGCGTCCAGACGGAAATGGAAAATTGAGTAAGCGTGACGGAGATCGTTTAGGCTTTCCGGTTTTTCCATTAGATTGGATGAGTCCTGAAGGTGAAAAATATACCGGGTATCGTGAAACAGGTTATTTCCCTGATGCGTTTATTAACATGCTGGCATTACTAGGCTGGAACCCGGGAAATAATCAAGAAATATTCACATTGGAAGAATTGGTCAATGAATTTTCTCTTGAGCGAGTTGGTAAATCAGGTTCACGTTTTGATCCTGAAAAAACACGATGGTTCAATCAACAATACTTGAGAAATAAATCAGATGAGCAACTTGCCGACTTGCTTTCACCGTTGCTTAAAGACACAGGCAAAACCCATTCACAGCCCTTTTTAGTTGGCGTTTGTGGACTAATGAAAGAGCGTGCAACGTTTGTAAAAGACATTCTTTCTGATGGAGATTTCTTCTTTTCAGAATCAGTTCAGTTTGATCAAAGCGTAGTAGATAAAAAATGGAATGCGGAAACATCAAACTTAATGGAAGAACTGACTAATTTACTTTCAGAAATAACAGAATTCAATACAGAAAATATTGAAAAGAAATTCTCATCATATCTTGAAGAAAAGAAATTGGGGTTTGGTAAAGTTGGCCCTGGATTCCGGTTGTTGGTAACCGGCAAAGGTGCGGGTCCTTCAATGTTTTCAGTGTGCGCCTTACTTGGAAAAGAAACCGTAATGCAGAGAATGAAAAACGGCATTGCAATACTCAATAAAAAACAATAACAAAATCAAGATGACCAATATTGTAGAAGTAAACGGCGTAGAAGTTTTTGCATATCATGGTTGCATGGAAGAAGAAGCCAAATTGGGTGGAAAATTTATTGTAGATGTCGCTCTGTATACAAATTTTATGACGTCCGCTGAGACAGATTTGTTGTCAGACACAATTGATTATGTAAGGGTAAGAGAGATCATTGTTGAGCAAATGGCAATAAGATCAAAACTAATTGAACATGTTGCTAACCGCATATTACAACGATTCCGAGCTGAATTTAAACTATTGGAGAAAGCAAAAATTAAAATCAGAAAAATTGATCCGCCGATTGGGGGCGTTGTAAAAGATGTTGCAGTAATTATTGAGGCATAACACAAATTAGCTTGCGAAATTTCAATAGCCACACAATCAACATCACGTTTTTTATTGGATTATTTATTACCTTTGCCCTCCACAACTGAATTTTGGTCCTGTGGCCGAGGGGTTAGGCACCAGTCTGCAAAACTGTGTACAGCGGTTCAAATCCGCTCGGGACCTCAAATCCCTTTTCATACAAAATGAGAAGGGATTTTTGCATTTATACAGATTAATCTTTGCCCTTTTTTGCAGATGAAGGTTGGTAGACACAGTTGGGATAAATCCAATCACACCAAGTTTTCAACGAATCATACACCTCAGTTTGAAAGTCAAATTTATCAGGGTCTTCAATTACCAAAATATCTTGAACACGATAATCATCTAATACACTTTTTACGCGCGCTACATAACTGCGTGAGCCGTTGTTGTTATAAGACCTGCTAGTGCTTCCACCTGTTATAGGATTAGGCGTGCGCACATAGGTATATTTTGAAAAAGTATAAGTACCGTAAACATAATAGTACGTTGAATCTTGCTTGGCATCAATCACTGTGTTTCCGGTATAAGTATAGGTTACATCCGCTAATTTGTCTTCAATTTTTGATCCACGCTCATAGGTGATAGAATGCGTCATCAATACCCGTTCCAGGGCTTCTTCAATCAACTGCAATTTACTTTGCTGGGGAGACGAATAAAAAGAAAATACCGAGAGTAGTAAAAGTTGTTTCATGGCACAAGTATCTGGTTATGGTATAATCAAAAACCAAACCAAAGCCAATTTACAATTAAAAAATCAATTCAGGGTTTTTTGCCCATTTCAGATTTGAGGTGTGAAATCACGTTCACCTCAACAGAATCAACTTGTTTAAGCTCGGCGACCATGATAGAAACCCAATCAGTCAAATGAATGAGGTAGATGTTTTGTTCAAGCCGTGTCTTCCCTTTTGCTCTAATTTCAGTAACAGCAGGAGTTTTAGCGGCAATGATTTCTTTACAAATTTCCCAGCGGTAGCTTGTGCGCGGATGATCAAAATCTGTTTTAATATACACTACGGCCAGCTGCTCATTTCCGCCTGCCCAACCCACTAACTCGTTGTGATTCATTTCAGGCAGCACATGATGCCAGCAAAGCATTTTTGCGTTTTCATTCAACTGTTGTCTGAAACGCACAGCAATACCTTCAAAGCCGGCTGCCGCATAAATTACCGGAGTGTGTTTATGTAAAAAAGCAGCAACTCGTTTTGCTTCATCTTGAATCATGTTTCTAACAGAGCCAATAAAAGTTGGAAGCTCAGGCAGATTATTAAGTAGGTTATCTGAAATTAATCCATATTTATTCAACGCATACAACTGCTGAATTAAGGAATACAGGAGCATTGCCCTGGGTTGTTGACCTTTTGGAACAATTAAGTGGTTCCACTTATACTCAATAGCCATTTCCAATAATTCACCACCTGAAGCTATAACCACAATTTCAGCATTTCTTTTTTGAGCAGCTTTAACTGCGGCAATGGTTTCTTCCGTATTGCCTGAGTAAGATGATGCAATCAACAAGGTGTGCTCATTAACACAAGCCGGTATGCCGTATTCATTTGAAATCAGAAAAGGAATTTTGAGCTCATCTGAAACTAATTGGCTCACAATTTTTCCGCCAATACCTGAACCGCCTAAACCACAAACCAAAACGCAAGAAAACTTTTTACCACTGGAATTGAATTTTGACATTGCTCCAATTTCAATGGCCTCACTGATTTGTTTGTTTACACCCTCAATTAATTCTTTCATGATTATTTATGCCTTATTTACCTCAAATGAAATCATCTCAACCTGCTTGCTTACAAAGTTAATTCTATTACGCATTTCCTGTTGTTTTGTTATATGCGAAAAATAACCTGTAAATTGATCATTAAAATCAACGTATCTTTGCCTACATTTCAACGCCAATCAAGGACATGAGCATAACAGATTTGTCAGAACAAGAAATTCAGCGTCGTGAAACTTTACACGAGCTTCGCAAAACAGGAATTGAGCCTTACCCTGCGGCATTATTCCCGGTGAGTCATCTTTCTTCAGAAATTGAAAATCATTTTGAAGAAGGAAAAAAAGTAAGCATTGCCGGAAGACTGATGCGAAAAAAAATTCAGGGAAAAGCCTCTTTTGCTGAAATTCAAGACAGCGCCGGACGTATTCAGGTTTACTTTAATCGTGATGAAATTTGCCCTGGTGATGACAAGTTTTTATACAACGAACTTTTTAAGCGTCTTCTTGACTTAGGCGATTTTATTGGAGTTGAAGGAACGCTCTTTAAAACGCAAGTGGGCGAAATAACCGTGCGTGTTACATCATTTCAATTGTTAAGCAAAGCACTTAAACCACTGCCTATGCCTAAAACTGATGCAGATGGAGTGGTGCACGATGCCTTCACAAATCCGGAACTCAGATACAGACAGCGATATGTAGATTTGGTAGTAAACCCAAACGTAAAAGATGTTTTTTTAAAAAGAAACAAAGTCTTCAATGCGTTCCGTGAATTTTTTAATTCAAGAGGTTATATTGAAGTTGAAACACCCATTTTGCAACCAATTCCTGGTGGTGCGGCTGCACGGCCTTTTATAACGCATCATAATGCACTTGATACGCAATTATACTTGCGTATTGCCAATGAATTATATCTTAAAAGACTTATTGTAGGGGGCTTTGAGGGGGTATATGAATTCTCAAAAAATTTCCGCAATGAAGGCATGGATCGTACCCATAATCCTGAATTTACCGCAATGGAAATTTACGTGTCATACAAAGACTATCATTGGATGATGGAATTCACTGAGCAGCTTCTTGAACACACTGCAATTGCAGTAAATGGAACCACCATTGCCACCTTTGGCGATCATACTGTAGATTTTAAAGCGCCATATAAAAGGGTTACCATGCGGCAATCAATTATTGATTTCACCGGCTTTGACATACAAGGTAAAACAGAAGAAGAACTCAGAACCTGGTGCACAAGCAATGGGGTAGAGGTGGACTTCACCATGGGTAAAGGGAAATTAATAGACTCCATTTTTGGTGAAAAATGTGAGGGCAAATATATCCAGCCTACTTTCATAACAGATTACCCAAAAGAAATGTCTCCTTTGTGTAAACAACATAGAAATGACCCCGAACTGACAGAGCGTTTTGAGTTGATGATTTGCGGAAAAGAAGTGGCAAATGCCTATTCAGAATTGAACGACCCAATTGATCAACGCGAACGATTTGAAGAGCAACTAAAATTATCAGAAAAAGGTGATGATGAGGCCATGTTTATTGATCAGGATTTTTTGCGAGCGCTTGAGTATGGTATGCCGCCAACCTCCGGTTTAGGTATTGGCATTGATCGGCTGGTTATGTATTTGACAAACAACCTTTCTATACAGGAGGTATTGTTGTTCCCGCAAATGAAACCTGAAAAATGGGGACAGACAGGACCTGACCTTACTGAAAATGAAAAACTCATTTTTGCCATTCTCGCAAAAGAAAAAACCATGGATTTGGCACAACTAAAAGAAAAATGTGCATTGAGTAATAAGGCTTGGGATTTAGGCATGAAAGGCTTAACAAAACAAGGGCTGGCAAAAGTGGTTAAAACCGACAACTCATTGACAGTTTCATTGGTGGATTAAGACCTAAAAACTTTTATTTTTCTTCAAACCAGCTTGCATACATTCTGTAATTTTTTGCAATGCGCTGCACCTCTCCTTTAAATAATTCTGGACTTAGATCTTTCACTTTTTTTGCCGGAACACCGGCGTAAATGGATCCGGATTCAACCTTGGTTCCTTCTAGTAACACAGCGCCTGCAGCAATAATACAATTGCTTTCAATTACGCAATTATCCATCACTATTGCACCCATTCCTATTAGCACATTCTCTCCCACAGTACAGCCGTGCACTAAAGCATTGTGTCCGACAGAAACATTATTACCAAGATTGACCTTTGTTTTTTCATACGTGCAGTGCACTACGGCTCCATCTTGAATATTTACGTTGTCTCCAAAACGAATGCTATTTACATCACCACGTACCACGGCATTAAACCATATACTGCAATTTTCACCCATGACTACATCACCCACAACGGTTGCGTTTTCAGCCAACCAACATGATGTTGGAATTTTTGGATAATTGCCTCTGCAAGCCTTGATTAATGCCATATTGATGTGTCTTTTTAAATGAAATCCTAATATAATCAGATTGAATGAAAACACTGGTTTTAAATACGCCGTTTTTTCCTCTACACGTAAACAAGAAATAATTTCGCATCGTGTTTTGCACCTCCTTACCGCAATTAAACTTCTTTATTAATACCTCTGAAGCATTTATTTTGTTAACAGACCTCATCACAACCCTGACCTCATCAATCACTTGCTCGCCTTTTAACAATACCACGGTTGAATCCATGTTCCGATATAACTGTATTGATCCAGAACTATCCGTGACGATAAATTGCTTCCCAATCAATAGGTTTTTTGCATCTTGCACAGGTTGTTCAATAAAGATTCCGGCAAAAGCAGTGTCGGGATATTTGCCAAATTCAGCAAATAAATCAATTGAATTACTTGTGTTTTGATTTGGGTTCTTTTTGCCAGAACATGCACTCATTACCAGGATTATCAAACCAAAAAAACATAATGAGCATCTACTCATGAATTTCATCATCATCAACAAGTTGCTCGTTTCTAAAGCGTAAAAATAGCTGGATTAATGCCACCACGTCTTTTTGGCAATATTTCACTATTCGGGGTAAATCCTGCTGTTCATAATACACTCTTGCTACATCAGAGCCTGAGATATCATCCTTGGGCGTTGGTATCTTGAATATGTGACACAATAATGACAAGGAGCTGAAATGCTTATAATCTCCAAATTTCCATAGTTCCATGGTATCAAGGTGAGCAATTTCCCATGGTTTTTTTCCTGCAATATCAAGTGTTTGAGGTAAATCAATTCCATGAATTAACATGCGCCTGGCAATGAACGGAAAATCAAATTCTTTTGCGTTGTGTCCACACAAAATGTGGTGTGGCATGTTGTAATGCTGGTTAAGTAATTTAGCAAAATCCAACAAGAGCTTTTTTTCATCGTCACCTGAGAAAGATTTCAATCTAATTTCTTTTCCTTGAGGTTTATCATGCACAATGCCACATGAGATGCAGATTATTTTACCAAACTCAGCGTAAATACCGGCCCTTTCATAAACGTCTGCCGCTGTTTGACCTTCTTTCTGTTGGTACTTTGTTTTTTGGTCAAATAAACTTGCTGTTTCTGCTGAAAGCTCATTGAAGTGATACACCTCAGGCACGGTTTCTATATCAAGAAACAGGATTTTTTCGATGGATATTTTTTTGAGTTGCATGCTAACTAATTTCTCCCAAATATATTAGTTATACTCATGCATTTGTTGTAGCGTTAATTATTGCGTGATTTTTTGATTAAGGGTTGTTGCACTAGTTCTTAGTGATAGTTATTTTGTGTCATTCTTATATGAACAGACATTGATTATAACAAAAAACACTATTGAACTTAAATACTGTCTACCATAGCGTCCACTGTATTTTACCCGATGCCTTGACCTCACGCTTGATGCCATTCAGTATTAATAAAATTTCAATTGATGGGGGATAGTTACATCGTGCATTTCTCCCATGAACATTTTGTTTTACTGTTACATTTGGTTTTATTGTTACATTTGGTTTTATACACTATAAAATTTTCAATCTGATGTCTAAATTCTTATTTCTATTCCTTATTGGGTTGTTCCTTAGTGCGTCTTCATGTAAAAAGCCGGGGTGTACGAACTCGCTGGCTAATAACCACAATAGTGAAGCTAAAAATGATGACGGGTCTTGTGAATTTGATGGTTCATGTGTATTTTGGTTTGCTCCTAATAACAGTCTACAATTAGCCGGTTGTAGCTATGTAAAAATCTATGTCGATGAAGTGTTTATTGGTGGTATGGCAACTTCTTCTACGTATCTATCGGCACCGGCTTGTAGTGAAGGGGGAGTAACTTACTTAACAGAAATGGGTACTGATGAATCAAAAATCATCAACTATAAGATTACAAATGCTACCTATCTCACTTCAGAACCAGTCGTCTATTCTGGAAGCTTAAAGATTGATGGCGGCGTTTGTGAAAATTACAATATTCCATAAATCCTATGGGATTTATGGATGCTCCAATTTTTTTCCTGTTCTTACCTTAAGAGACTCGACCTACTGAATAACCACTCCCCGTTTATTCATTACGGGCACCTGAATCATGTTTTTATCGCAAATAGATTCAGCTAGAAAAATGAATTTTTTATCATGAATTTGGCCATTCTCATAAAAGCTCACCCAATATTCATTGCTCAAACCAAAAACTTCTTCCATAATAGGTTCAATTTTGGCGAACGATGATGCGTTCATATCTCCAATGAAATGACGTAATACAGACGTTTTAATTGGTTCGCCGGTGTTGGCATTTTCACCATATCCCTTCGAGGAAACCAGTGCGTTTTGAATAGAATTCGACTTCAAATTCAACAAATACACATTGTAAATCTCTACGGTTTTATCATCGTTCCATTCTTTCACCACTGCAACTGCAATGTTTTCAACTTTTGGAATATGAATATGGTGTTTCATTAGTGAAAAAGGACTACAAAAATAATTCAATTTTCAGATGAAGAGTTCATCAATATGCTGCGCCCGCCTGATTGGCAAGATTAATAGCTGTTTGAATATAAAGAGGCAATTCCTGGTAGTGTCCTTCTAGTGCGTCATCTTTCTTCTCTTCGGTATTTTGCCATGATGCTGAATTGTTGTGACCTGTGCGCACAATCACTAATTCTTTTTCAGGAATAGAAATGATGAATTGCCCACGCATGCCTCTGAAATAAGTTACTTCAAAAGGGAAACCTGTATAAATCCAATATTGATAACCATAGGTGTTATTGGGCTTTCCGTTACCTTTAGTCAGTGGGGCAAGTGAACAAAATTCATCCATATATTCTCTACTTACTAATTGTTTACCATTCCAGTTGCCGCGGTGATTTACTAATTTACCTAGGCGTAAAAAATCTCTTGATGTGGCGTACAAACAGCAAAATGCTTTTTCAGTACTGTTCTCATCACCAGCCAAGCTCCACCACGCATCACTTTCAGCACCCATGGGTTTCCAAAGTTTTTCAGCTGCGTACTCAGAAATATTTTTGCCCGTGGCTGCTGCCAGAATATACATTAGCACCTGCGTGTCACCACTTTTGTACCTAAACACCTTACCGGGTTCTTCTTCAATGATTCTGCGATTACAAGCCAAATCTCTATCATCTGTATCATAATATAATTCTGCCACATCACAAAACGGACTGATATAAGATTCAGACCACGACAAGCCGGTTGACATGGTGAGTACATGACGAATTGTGATGTTCTTCTTTTCATCATCAAACTCAGGTAAATAATCTGCTACAGGCTGATCTAGTGATTGAATCAACCCCTCATCTAGGGCGACCCCAATCAATATTGACACAACAGATTTTGCCATGGAAAACGAGTTGCTTAGTGTATTTACCGTGTGTTCTTCCCAATATTCTTCATAAATGATGGTATCTCTCCAGCTTACTAGAAAAGAAACCGTTTCAAGGCGCTCAAGCAAATCACGTTCATCTTGTGATAAGGTAAGTTTTCCGAGGTTGTGATGTTCAGCCCACGGTTGTGGTGAACCTATTTCAACTTTTCTGTTGTTAAAAACCTCTAAATCATAAATGGTTGGTTTGATGTGACCTTTTAAATACGTATGCGCAACCCCTTTGTAAATGTAGTATCGGCCGGTTATTACAATAGCTAAGTTAACTCCTACCAAAAACAAGAGAATAAGAATAAGCAGCCACTTGAATATTTTTTTTACAATTTTCATCACGTCCACCAAGTTAAATTAAAAATAATCGTAATCAAACACATTAGACATGTTGATGCGCAAAGATTCTCTCACTGCATTTATATCAACCGGTTTACCTAATTCTTTTTCCATTGAGGTCACCGATTTGTCAACAATACCACATGGTACAATATGATTAAAATAACTCAGATCAGTATTCACATTCAACGCTATACCATGCATGGTTACCCATCTTGAGCTTTTCACTCCCATGGCACAAATTTTTCTTGCATCCGCCGTGCCCCCATCTATCCAAACACCGGTTAATCCATTTACGCGTCCGCCAACGATTCCAAACTCAGACAAAGTAAGTATTACAGCCTCTTCTAAATAACGCATGTATTTATGAATATCAGTAAAAAATTGGTCAAGATCAAAAATTGGATACATCACTATTTGGCCCGGGCCATGATAGGTTATATCACCACCGCGGTTAATTTTATAGAACGTAGCTCCGTGTTTTTTTAGGTCATCTTCATTAATTAATAAATGATTTTCTTCACCGCTTTTACCCAGCGTGTACACGTGTGGATGCTCACAAAACAGCAAACTATGTGTTGGAAGATCAGCATCTGGCTGTTCTCTTAAAACCATTTTTTGATCTATCACTTTTTTGAATTTATCTTCCTGATAATCCCAAACTTCTTTGTAATCTCTCAGTCCTAAATTTTCACAATGTACTTTATTCATTCTCATTGAATCAGATTACAAAGGTAATTATAGATGATGACAAGCATGAAGGGTATTATTTGATATATTTATGACTACACATTGTAAACCTTTCATTCATTTGATGCGTTATTGATGAAACACAAATGAAACACAGTATCACATTTCTAGCGCTTGCACTTTTTGCCGCATTGATCAGTTGCAGAAAGGATGATGAATTTGGATTACCTGATCCAACCGGCTATAACTTTAATTACCCTGGAATCATTTCAGATTATTTACCTCCTATTCAAAGTCCGGCAAACAATCCAACAACCAATGAGGGAGTAGATTTGGGTCGCATGTTATTTTTTGATGAGCGGCTATCGGGTGACAATACACAATCATGCGGATCATGCCATATTCCGTCAGCGTCATTCAGTGATACAACCACCTATAGTAAAGGAATTGACGGCATAGAAGGCGGACGAAATGCGCCACCCATCATTAATTTAGGCTGGATGCCTGAATTGTTTTGGGATGGTCGAGCAATCGGCTTAGAAAATCAGGTGTTTGGACCGGTTGTTAATCCCGTTGAAATGCATGATACCTGGCCAAACGTTGCCTCTAAATTGCAACAAGATGATCAATATCCCGCCTTGTTTGAGCAAGCTTTTGGGACCTCCAGTATAGATTCTGTGCTGATTAGCAAAGCCATTGCACAATTTATGCGAACATTAATTTCAGGCAATTCTCCCTTTGATAAATACCTGCAAACCGGAATCAGCGGATGGAACAGTGTTGATGAGCAAGCTGCCTACGAAGGTTTCACTATTTTTATGGAAGAAACTAAAGGTGATTGTTTTCATTGTCACGGCGACTCTTTTAACCCGCTATGGACAGATAATAAATATCACAACAACGGCCTAGACGCAAGCTTTGCTGATTTGGGTAGAGGAGCAGTAACCGGAGATCCGGATGATAACGGCAAATTCAAAACGCCCACCTTGCGCAACTTGGTTTTCACGGCACCTTACATGCATGATGGTAGGTTCAGTACATTACAAGAGGTGATTAATCACTACAGCACTGGTCTGGTGAATTCACCCACTATTGATCCTCTTATGAAACATATTGGCACAGGGGGCAGTCAAATGAATCCGGCTGATAAATACAAACTCTATATGTTTCTTGTTTCGCTTTCTGACAGCAGTTTTATTTCTAATCCGGCATTTCAGGATCCGGGAGAATAAAGCTTCATTACACTTAGAGGGCGCAGGTAGCGGACTGCGCCTACGTTAAAAACAAAAAAGGCGCAACTTCATTTTGAACGTTGCGCCTTTTTTATCATGCCAGTCTTTTTAAACCTGCTCTAAAAATGCTATTCGTTTTTGAATTGGAGGGTGAGTAGCAAATAAACCGGTGATTGCTGAAAACGCATCAGCTTTTGGTTCGTTAGAAATAAACATTGATTTCACATCAGAACTACTTACATTTTCGACTTCAGAATGTCCTGAAATTTTTCTCAATGCACCGGCTAAAGCATCAGGGCGCTTAGTCATTTCAACTGCGGCTGCATCAGCCAAATATTCACGCTTACGTGATAAAGCAAATCTGAAAAGTATTGTAAGCAAATAGGCAACAGCTGTTACCAATAAAATAATCAACATGGCTTTACCATCAGACTTTTTGCGGTCACGATGATTACCATATAAAATTGACCTGAACAATACCTGAACAACAAAACCGAGAATACCCACAAAGATGATAGAGACAATAAGCAATCTAACATCCTTATTAACGATGTGCGCCAATTCATGCGCAATTACACCTTCTAACTCTGCGTCATCTAATTTTTCAATGATGCCACGCGTAAGTGTGATGGTATAGGTTTTTTCATTGATGCCGCTTGCAAAAGCGTTAAGCGCATCCGTTTCCATAATTTGGATTTTAGGCATGCGACGCCCTTGAGACATACACAGGTTCTCCACCAAATTGTAAACCCGCATATTGTTTTTACGATCTAAGGTGTGAGAGTGAGCTGCATATTGAATCATTTGCGCATTAAAAAAATACGCCACCACAAACCAAAGCGCAACTCCGCCCATTACAAGGGGTGCAACCTTCAAAAACGTTTCCGCTTGATAAGGTTCCCAGCGCATATCGCCCATAAAAAACACGATGAGCCAAACCGCACCAAGGATAATTGAAGGAAAACCAATTAGCAGAAGCATGGATTTAAAATTGTTGCTTCTGATTTGGCTGTATAGTCCAACGTATGCCACAGGAATCAGAATTTAATTTCAGGAGCTTTATCTAACTCTTCACGCTGAACAACACCTAAATCAAAGTATGGTTCTTGGCTGAATTTAAACATGCCCGCAATAATATTACTTGGAAATTTTTGTACTTTATTATTTAACTCTTTAGTAGCAGAGTTAAAGAAACGACGCACTGCAGCCAACTTATTTTCAATGTCTGAAAGCTCATGTTGCAACTGCATAAAGTTTTGATTTGATTTCAAATCAGGATAAGCTTCCATTTGCATTGAGAATTGTGACATAGCACCAGAAAGAGCAATTTCAGCCGCAATTTTATCATTCACTGTGCCTGCAGACATAGCGCGTGCTCTTGCTTGCGTTACTGCTGTTAACACTCCTTTTTCTTGTTCAGCATAACCTTTTACGGTTGCAACTAATTGCGGAATCAGATCGTGTCTTTGTTTCAATTGTACATCAATATCTGCAAATGCATTCTCCCGGTTGTTGCGCAATCCAACTAACCCGTTGTACATAGTGATGAAGATGATGAGTAGAAGAACTACTACACCAATAGCCACCCATAAACCAATACCCATAATTGTTTTGTTTTAAATTTTAGAAGCCGAAAGTTAAACAAAAAAATGAGATAAGACCCACGTTTTGATAAACTTGATTTAGTCAAGACGTTCTCTTAATGCACTAAGGAATTACTGAGCAAAGGTTTTGTCAATTTTCTGATTAGCTGACACCACGTACATGCCGGCAGAAAGAGGCCGGTCTATATGAATAACCACCCATTCTTCTGATGCTGTTTCACGAGTTTCAGAATAAATAATTGCACCATTTACTGCCGTAATATAAAGATTCAGCGTGCCGCTGAGTGGCTCTGAAAAATAAATCACAAAGGTAGATTGACTGCCAGATGTTTGAGATATAATTAGCATTTCTTGGTCAGAATAAAACTGTCCATTTGAAATGACGCGTGTATCAGAAAAAGAAAAGGCACCATTCATGTCAACTTGTTTTAATCTATAGTAAGACAAACCAAGGTAAGGAATGCGGTCTTCAGCTTCATAAGATAAAAGCACACTGGAATTTCCGGCACCATCAACCACTGCAATGCTTTCCCAGGTGAAGCCGTCAATGCTGCGTTGAACGACAAAATAATCATTCTCTTCTTCAGATGCTGTTTGCCATTTTAAGTCAACAACTCCTTCAATAAGTTCAGCTGTAAAGCTTATCAATTCAATAGGTAGAGAACAGTTTTGACATAGCACCCCGGGTCCAACAAAAGGTCCGTCAGCAGCATTCCAATATTGGTCACCATCAATAGTAATATAGGTTGATGAACCACCGCCTGAACCCACATCAATATAGCCGGTTGCGGCAACCCAAACAACAGAACCATCACTTAAGTTTAGTTTTTTTCCATTTTGGAATATTAAATCACCATCAACAAAAACAATGGTTGACGGACAACCGGTTAAATTTACCGTGTTGGTGACCGTCACTGTAATTCCGGCTGGAATTATAATAGTATCATAACAAGGAGTTCCATCAGGCACGGCGCTACCACCCCAAGTATCTGTTTGATTCCAGTCACCACTCTGTGTAGCTGTTATAGAGCTAGCTTGAGCTTCAAACGAAAAAGTCAGAAACAAACTTGTAAAAATGAATAGTGAAAATCTACGCATCAAGTATATTATACCATTAGCCAATATAATTTAGTCTAAAAAGAGCATAATAAATATTTGAAGGAACAAATTTTCTTTACTGTTTTTGTTGTAATTATTCTCCTCACAACCTTGGCTAAGTGTTTGCCCAATTGATCGATGGTATTAAAGGATTTGCAAACGAACTCTTGTTTGAGTTGCCACCAAATTTTCTCGGCGGGGTTTAGTTCTGGACTATAAGGCGGCAGAAAAATTAAAATGATATTCTCGGGTATGATTAGTTTCTTTGCCTTATGGAAGGCTCCGTTGTCAAGCACGATTAGTTTAAGTTCTTTTGGATTCTGCTTTGATAATTCTTGAATAAAATATTGAAAGCAATCTGTATTACAATAAGGCAGTTCCAACAAAAGCTATCTCCATTTATTGGTGAGAATGCTCCATATAGGTATGTGTTTTCGAATTTGTGTTGATAAGTACAAACGGGTTTTACCCCCTTTGCTGTTAGAACCCGCCCTGTTCTTGTGAGTAGTCCAAATCGACTCTCATCCTAATAAATATTAATGCTTTTATAGCATCCCAATAGTGGTTTTACTTTGTCTTTACAGATTCGTTTGAAGTTTTTAAAGTAGCAACCGCTTCTTTATCCTTTTAATATGACTCTTGCGGGGTACTTTTAACGATGCCAAAGTGCCTTTTAACATAATGACGCAAGCTGTTGTAATTAACTCCTTTAATAAAATTATTTTCCACCCACGCATGTAATTGTTTGTAGCTTGAAAATGCGGCATCCTCTGAACAAAGCTTCAATTTAATTTTCTTATGCACAGACTTACTTATTATGGAGGGCTTAAATCCAATTCTACCATCCTTTAATAATTCGGATATACCGCCCTTTTGATATTTAGTCCGCCATGTCTGAATACTGTTGTGATTTACACCTATCAGTTCCGCTAATTCATTCTTGCCTAATGCTCGATCAGAACGCTTGATCTCAATAAGCATTTTTATTTTCGGACCGTGGTGGTCTGCAGATTTTTTACGAGACTTCTTAAGTCCTTAAGCGATTCTTTCACCGTAATAGAGAGTGCATTTGCCATACCTCAAATATATAGCATATATACATTAGTCTAATATAGTTCAAGAAAAGATATTGACAATTTACTTGTTAATATCAGACTATTCTATAATAGCTAATGGTATTAAATCGGGTTAGACACAGACTAAGATACGAGAAAAGACTTTCCGTAGTTGCCTTTTTAGGTTATTTTCGATGAATCTCGATTTCCGAACGTTGGGAATTCGCGGGGAATTAATTCAAATTACGCCTCTTTTTAAAGTACCGGAAGAATAACAGACCACCTGCCAATATAAAAAAAAACCCGCCACCTCCAATGTAGAAAACCTTTGTCCAATATGCTTTTTCCTTTTGTTCATGCAAGTAGTCAAGGTATGATTTTGAATGTTTGCCCGCACTTATGTCCTCTTTTATCCAAGCGGTTTTGCTGCTGCGCAATGAATCAGGGTGAACCAAACTAATGGAACCAGAACGACCATTAAATTCTTCCTCTTTATAACCCTTATACGTGAGTGAATCTACCAAATATCCCTCTGCATCATACAATTTTAAATGCTCTCCTTTACGTGAAAGACCGAATTCAAAATTACCCACCGCGCTTACACTATCAGACAATACACGTTCAGCGTACTGTGCCAATAAACTGAAATGTCGCGGATTTAGAATAACCCCGTTTGGCACGGTGAATCCCTTTTTGTATGCGTTATCAGTGAAAACCCAACCACTTAAATCAACTGACATGCTTGAACGATTATATAATTCAACCCAATCACCTGTTGAATCTGATTCAGCTTGATAAAAACAAATTTCATTGAAAATAATACTGTCTGACCAAACACTCTTGCGCTTTGCCTGAAATATTGGAACCAATTCAACATCTTCAGAAAGATTAATTGTTAGTTCAGGCGTCTTTTCATTTCTGCCTTTCCAGCCAACAAATTCATAATCATGTTTCGGTTTTGCAGTTACTTTAATTGGCACCCCGGTGAAATAAACACCTTCAAAATTTCTTTTAATTTCTAGGCTGTTCAGGTAAATGTCTCCATAAACATTTCCAGGATATTGCACACTTACAAAAGCCGTGTCTTCCAAATTAAATTTTTCCATGATGAACAGGCGCAAATAGTATGGGCGACGGGTAATAAAGGTTTTTAATACCTGTACGTTTTCTTCCCATGCCTTTACGGTGGTGCCCCATCTTTTTTGATGAAAAGGAATTTCAGCCCTAATCCCGTCTGCAATTTTATTCATCAGACGCACAGCGGTATCAGCGTGATACACGGTGTTTAACTGATCAGCAAAAAGATTTATGTATTCAGTTTCCAATTTTTTATTTGATAACAAACTGCGAATTATAAATGTTGACCAAGGTGGATCAGGCCATATTTCATTGTTGACCGAGGTAAATTTTTTGAGCGTATTATTTTTATATCCGTTCGGGTTGTTATTGCCTAATCCCATCTCAGTATCATAAAAAATCCAGCGCCATTGAGAAGAATCATTTCTCTCTTTGTAATATCTGATATTCCCCCCGGCATCTCTGTTGTCAGAATAGATTTCAGCTATGTTGTAACTCATATAATTTTCAATATCCATGAGTTTTCTTAATTCTTCAATCACCTGATCATCTTTCAGATCTTTGTTTGCTAGAAAATTGAGAAGATACTTATATGCTTTTGAGTTGCCGTGCTTAGCACCATCTCTGTGCTCCATTAAATCCACATTGTCTTTATCAATTCCAAAATTATCTTCCAAATAATGTTCGTTTACTTTTTCTCTCAGGTTTTGAATGCCCCAATATTGACCATTGAGAAAAACAATTGCCGGCCTATATGCCTGAATTGCGAGACCTGTAGGCTTTGCAAGTTGAGTCATGAACGCATCACGAAAATGTGTTTTACCAAAATCACCACCGGCATTTCTCAATACAAATGATTTGTATGAATCCATCTTTCTTTCAGGGAAAATAGGATATTCAAAACGATCCTTACCGTATTTATCACGCGCTGTAACGTAGAGAGATTTTTGTGGTAACCCCTTACTGAAACCACCAAATACCCCAATACCGGCAACCTGGTTAAATGCACATTCACCGGTAGGTTCATACATTTCTACATTTGCTTTACGTTCCCAGTCATACCAAAAATTTGCGCCTAGATAAGGCGGCACGGTATCAGCACAACAACCCATCACGTAAATTCCGCTTGCGTAATCCCATAAATTAGCCGGATCAGTAGTAATTGAAACAATTGGCAAGGTGTATTTTCTATCACAGAAATATGAATTAGTAATTACCCGTGACTGACCGTTATCACCATAAGCCACAGCGCGTATTACAGCAACCGTACTCACACTTATAGGCTTGGTGTATTTTATTGATGCTGATGTTGGGGTAGAACCATCTATTGTATAATAGATGCGGGCATTAACTAATTCAGAAGACAAGGTAATTTGCTGAGGCTTATCAAAAATGCCGCCCACCGGTTCAAAAACCAATCGGGCGCTGTCAGTTTGACCCAGAGAGATCAACGACCAAAAAATAAATACAACAAAAAACAAATGCTTCATCACTAAGTCAAAATTAAACTACAATTCCAACATATCATCATACACTTGCTGCAATTTATTCTAAGAGTTACTTGAGTAATTATTTGCGCTGATGTATCAATTTGGCATTTAATTCGTACAGAACACAGATAAATACTTGTATTTGATTATGAAAACTATATTCTCATTATTGCTTGTCATTGCCGTTTATTCATTAAGCTATAGCCAATCAAACCCTGATACCACCAGTGGAAAGGTGAGTTTGCTTTTCATAGGCGATGTGATGGGACACGGCCCACAAATAACATCAGCACTTGACAAAAACAGTAATACGTATGATTACAACCATTGCTTTAAATACATACAAGACGAGATGCGTGATGCAGATTATACCATTGCTAATTTGGAAGTAACCTTAGCAGGGCCTCCCTATAGCGGATATCCTCAGTTTAGTTCACCTGATGAATTAGCGGTAGGTTGTAAAAATGCCGGTGTAGATATTTTTGTTACCGCAAATAATCACAGTTGTGATAGGGGGGGGCAGGGTATTGTGAGAACATTAGACGTACTTGACTCACTCCAAATTTTACACACGGGCACTTATCGTGATTCTGTTGAAAGAAAAACAACCACACCCTTTATTATTGAGCATGATTGTTTCAGGTTTGCTATTCTTAACTACACCTATGGAACAAACGGAATCAACGTGCCTGCACCAACCATTGTGAATCTTTTGGATAAAGAGCAAATTGCAAAAGACATGGAGATTGCTAAAACAAGAAAGGCAGATAAAATTATTGTTGTTACCCATTGGGGAAATGAATATGAATCAAACGCAGGCACCTGGCAAATTAACATGGGTAAATATTTATTTGAACAGGGTGCGGATATTATTATTGGGTCACATCCACATGTATTACAAAAGATGGTACTTGAAAAGCAAACAGATGCAAAAGGGCAAGAAAAATTAATTGTGTATTCATTGGGTAATTTTGTTTCAAATCAACGCGACCGGAAAAAAGACGGCGGCGCCATGATTAAATTAACCTTAACAAAAGAATCCGGCACCACCTTTATTTCAGAAGCCGGACACATATTAACCTGGGTGTACACTCCTATAGAAAACGGCAGCAAGAAATATTATATTTTACCCGCCGCAAAGTATGAAAACAAGCCTGAATTTTTTGACGGAGAAACTAGTTATAATCAAATGAAACTGTTCATTTCTGATTCGCGCAGCTTGTTTAAAGAGCAAAATCTGAATGTTGGTGAATACGTTTATGAAAATGAAAAATGGGTGCTTAAATACTAAACACCCACTCTCAGATTTTAGAATAAATAAACTCTTTATTCAACGTAGATTAACCCCGGCAATTTGATTACGCTACCGTCAGTTCCTTCAGCAATGATTTGATAGGTATACATTCCTTTTTCTACAACATTTCCATCATAATCGGTTCCTTCCCAAGTGAAATCAACATCTTGAGATGAGTAAATTTCATTACCCCGTTGATCACGAATGCTGATCATGAATGTTTCAATATTGGTTGCTTTAATACTGAACACGTCATTAATACGATCACCATTTGGTGTAATAACGTTTGGCACATTGTCTATACTTGATTTGCTGGCAACCACAATTTCTTGTGATTCTTCATAATTGATTTTATCAGAACCCACCACTACCATTTTTACCGTGTACTTACCGGGTTGTGTATAGGTATGTTTTGTTTCATTACCGGTTGTTTCTGTTCCGTCACCAAAATACCATTTAACTTCTTTTTGATTGCGGGCATTTGAAACAAAACTTACTTGTGCGGGTACGTAATTGCTTTGCTGATCAATTTCCATTCTTCCTGTTGGCACCAATTTTTCTTTCAGCTCAATCTCTTCAATTTCAACCACGGTATTGTTTTCAGTATACTGAGATTCAGGTTGTGTTTGAATATTGGTGTTGGTTTCTGTTGAACCATTAATAGTATTTGTATTTTGCGTTGTATTAAATCCTGATGTATTTGTATTAGACTGATCAAGATGGTTGTTTCTCAATTCTTTTTCAATTTTTTCTCTGTTTTCTTGGATTACCGGATCATTCACATCGTTTACAATGATTAGTGGTTGTTCATTTTCCGATTGTTCATCAGGCAAAACTTCTGTCACGTTTTGTTGAGCCGGAAGAGATTGATTTTGATTAGATTCATAAAAACCGAAATACCAAGTTGCAACTGAAGCTGCAATAATACCTCCTGAAACCAAACCAATTTTTAGCATGGCAGACATGCCGGTTGTAACCGCTGTAGTAGTAGCCACACCAGACTGTATGCCTGCCCAAACACTAGGATCAACCTGTGGCTGGAAGTTCTCAAACTTCTGTCTGAATAAATCTTCTATGTTAGTATTCTCTTTCACTTTCTTCTACAATATTATTTTCAATCAACAATCTTCTTAATAGGCTTTTAGCCCTAGAGTATTGAGATTTTGATGTACTCTCAGTAACGCCTAATCGCTCAGCAATTTCTTTGTGTGAATAACCTTCAATAGCAAACAAGTTAAACACCAGCCGGTATCCTTCAGGAATGGCCTGAATTATTTTAAGTAAGTCTTCAGCCGTTATGGCTTCAATTATGTAATCATCTTTTTCAAGCTTGTATCCAACCACATCCACATCTAAATCATTCTGATGCTTTTTATTTTTGCGGTAGTGATCCAAAGCGGTATTCACCATAATGCGTCTGACCCAACCTTCCAAAGAACCTTTACTTTCAAAATCATGCAGTTTGCCAAAAATTTTAATAAATCCATCTTGCAATACATCCTGTGCTTCCTCAATATTATTAGTATAGCGCAGGCATACACCCATCATTTTTTTTGCAAACAAATCATAGAACTTTCTCTGAGCAATCGTATTACCGGACACACATTCTTTCACTAGTTGTTCATCCGTCATGCTTAAGCTTTCAATAATAGAGACCAATATAACCAATTAAAAGTTGCACGGGGCTTGAGATTTTTTTCAAAAATTCTATCTTTATCACAGTTAACACCCGTAAAAACCCTATCAATACTCTGTTTTAGAGAGTATTATACAATGATTAGAAACGCATTACATCGCTGCTTATTGTTGGTATGCCTTATATCAACTCAAGGGTTTGCTGCCAAAATTAAATACGGCACATGGCTTACCCAATTTGAATTAGCTCAAAACATTATACTACCTTCTATATTCCAATTTGAAAAAGGAAAGCCCGGTGAGCTCATAATTTATAACGGTTTTGAGTCAATTCACCTGCAAGATATCAAACAAACGGGTGATTCAATTGTTGTCAGGTTTCCAACATTTGATTCAGAATTATGCTTTATCATAGTGGATAAAACTCATATTGAGGGCGCCTGGTATAACAAAGCAAAATCTGATACCTACCATGTAAAATTTACATCCCATTATACAAGCGACGCTTATTATCCTCTGGATTCAAAACAGTTATTGAATCATAGAAAATGGGAAGTAACCTTTGATTATAAAGGAGAGTCTGAAAAAGCAATTGGCTTATTTAACTATCCTAACTCAGAGCAAAACACGAATTTATTGCACGGCACTTTTCTCACTGAAACCGGAGATTATAGATTTTTATCCGGAGCAACAGTAGGTGATAGTTTATATCTCTCATGCTTTGATGGATCACATGCTTTTTTATTCAGAGCTCAATTAAAAAACGATACGCTTTGGGGTGATTTTCATTCAGGTAACCATTATAAAACTACATGGATGGCTGTGCCTAATGATGATTTTGAACTTTCTGATCCTGACTCGTTAACTTTTATGGTGAATGAAAAACCCATCAGTTTTCAACTGCAAAATATTGATGGTACAACCTATACGTATCCTAATGAATCATTAAAAAATAAAGTTGTATTAATACAATTAATGGGCACTTGGTGTCCAAATTGCCTTGATGAAAGTAATTATCTGAAAGATTTGTATGCTAGTTATAAAAATGAGTTAGCTATTATATCAATCACGTTTGAAACTCAAAAAACAGTGGAAGGAAAGATTGAAAAAGTGACAAAATATAAAGAGTCTCTTGATTTGCCTTTTACATTTTTAATAGGCGGCGATGCCTGTAAATTATGTGCTGCTGAATTATTCCCTCAACTTAATAATATCAGTTCTTTTCCCACTTTGATTTTTCTTGATAAAAAAGGTAGTGTACGTAAAATACATACCGGCTTTAGCGGACCCGGCACTGGGCAATACTACACAAACTTTGTTTCAGAAACAAATGCCTTTGTTGATGCTTTAATTAAAGAATAATTTCTGCTTTTATTCTCAGTAATCTGCTTAATTGAAGATTATAAGCTAATATAAATTCAACCTAACAAGGAATTTTATCTATTCTCTTTTGGTGCCTGCCTCCTTCAAAATCTGTATTAAAGAAAGTATCTACCATTTCAATACCATCAGCCACTGAAATAAAACGGGCAGGTAAGGCAATGATGTTGGCGTTATTATGTTGTCTTGCTAATGCAGCTATTTCTTTGTTCCAGCAAAGTGCTGATCGTATTCCTTGGTGTTTATTCACGGTCATATTTATTCCGTTGCCGCTGCCGCAAATAACAATACCTAACATGCCAATATTGCTTTCAACTAAATGAGCTACGGGATGACCATAATCAGGATAATCAATACTTTCAGTACTATACGCACCAACATCTTGTACTTCATAACCTTTTTGAATAAGATGTTGTTTGATTGCCTCTTTCAATTCATAACCGGCATGATCACAGCCAATAGGTACAAGTTTTGACATGTTGTTATTTTTTTTCAAAGCTACTAGTTTCAGTTTTGTTTACCTTGATTTCATAGGGTTAATTTTCAACTGTGCCTGCTTAAACAAATAACCTTCATAACTTGTTAAACTAAATGTTAATCGGGCTTTATAACATGTGCAATAAAAAAACAGAAAAATCTTTGTTTATCAGAAATTAATTTCAGCTATACAAATAATTCAATTGTTGCTGTTTGAAACAATAAAACTTAAGAGCCACTTACACACACAAAAAAATAATTGATAACACGGTATTTATTCACAAGATCACCAAACAACCATATTGTTTATAAAAGCGAATCACTAACAGCAACAAGAGTTTAGACTAAGTGATGCCTGTTGATAATGTATTCAAAAAAAGACATACCTTTAAAATCCAAATTCCTGCCCCCGAGTTTTGAACAAATGAACAGCCCTAATAACTATAACATACTTTCCTTTCAGATTTTCAAAAAAAAGAAGATTTATATTTTTTTATTATTTGCCTTAGTTATTAACAAAATTTTCGCCCAGGACATAAATAATAATGGATATAACATTTTCTACTTCCCCGGCGGCGCGGTGGCCAGTGAAGGAATGTTTGTTAATGGAAAACCTGAAGGCGTATGGAAAGCATATTATGAAACAGGTGTATTAAAATCAATAGGCAAAAAACGCGCAGGGCTTTCTGATAGCACCTGGGTGTTTTATGATGAACAAGGGCGCAAAACAACACAATACGAATATGTAAACGATAAAAAAAACGGCTGCGCGGTTAAGTTTGATACACTTGGGTTAGTTGTAGTAGAAATGTTTTATGTCAATGATGTGCTTCAAGGCGAACAGATGTGGTATTATCCAAACGGGAACATTAAAAAAACAATTCAGTTCGCTGATGGGCAAGAAACAGGCCTTGCGGTTGAATATAATACAGCCGGTAACATCATAACAGAAGAAATTTACGATCATGGATATCTAAAAAAACGAGAAGAATACAACCGCCTCAATGAATACGGTGAAAAAACCGGAGTATGGCGAGAATATTACGGAGACGGCACCATTAAAAGTGAAACCGCATATAGAAACGGACAAAAATCAGGCATTGAAAAATTATATAACCCAAAAGGAAAACTCATCTCAATGCAAGACATGACAAGTGATAGCACCAGCACGATTTCTGATATTGGACTTATTGAGTTGTACAAAGAATATTATCCCGGTGGAAAAACCAAACTAATTGGCGGTATGACCAATGGATTAAAAAACGGAATTTTCAGAGAATACAGTGAAGACGGAACCCTGGTGAATGGTTATTTATATGAACAAGATACACTAGTGGCAGAGGGTATGATATTGTATGATGGAACCCGAACAGGACAATGGACTTTCTACTATCGTTCACAAAAAATAAAATGCACCGGCACATACAACAATGGTGTGAAAGAAGACGCCTGGGTATACTATTATGAAAATGGCAAAAAAGAACAAGAGGGAAAATATAGGAAAGATATTCCATTTGGTATGTGGAATTGGTATTATCCAAACGGACAATTAGGAAGAACAGAAACTTATAATGCTTACGGTTTGCTTGAGGGTATGATGACAGAATTTGATTCTGTAGGAAATGAAATAGCCAGAGGAGAATATTATGCCGGCTTACAAGAAGGAGAATGGTTTTATCAAGTTGGAGATCATAAAGAGGTAGGCTCATTCACTGTAGGGCAGCCCAACGGTTTATGGATTCACTATTACTTAAACGGAAAAATTGCCTTTACCGGTCAGTTTGAAGAGGGCACACCTAAAGGAAAACACACTTGGTATCATCAAAACGGAATAAAAAAGATGAGTGGAAAATATGTGGGTGGTGTGAAGCATGGATTTTGGCGCACCTATGATCAAATGGGAGAAAAAACAGAAGAAATCATTTATAAAAACGGAGAAATAATTAAAATCAACGGTTTCAAGGTTACCCCTGTGGAAGTATTGAATTTATGAATGAATATGTCATAAATAAAAAAAAATTTTTAGACCCTGAGTTCAGCAGGATTGTATTTTCTTTTTATAAAAACGCCTCCATCTTTGTTCTACCAGGAATACTGCTTTACGTGGGCCTGGGATCGCAAAAAATACTACCACTTAGTTCATATCAATATATTCAGGCAATTATTTCAATTTTGATATGCACTTACGTAATCATCTTTAGAAAAAGCAGAAGAGCTCAAGAACGCTTTTTACTCATTCATTGGATATTTATTGTGGCATTTAGTTTGCCCTCACTGCTTTGGTACGTTGATGCAAAAACAGACGATGCCTTGATTAGCTTTATCATCAGCGCTATGATTGGCGCCATCCTGCTCATTAATCCAATAGTTACTATTATTTATTTCAGCACGCTGGTGGCAAGCCTCATTGTATTGTGGTTGTCATTGCCGGGTATTGAATTGCTCAATGCGTTTTATGTCTTTTTCATCGGGGTAATTATTACCACCTTTTCATCATGGAGACATCGTTTATCAACAGCCAATAAACTGGCTGAAGAAAGTTACCGAAACCTATTTTCTGACCTTACAGAACAAGTATATGTTTTGGACCAAAACCTGCAAGTGCTTGAAATTAATGAGGCGGCAGCGCAATTTATTGGTGAAATAAAAAATATTGAACAAAAAAAAATACACGAAATTTTTGCGGCAGATAAATCAATTTTTGATGACTTAATTGCGCACAGCAACCAACCGAAAGGCACCACAAGAAAAAGGATTGTGTTATATGTTAATTCGCAAAAAGATGGTGGAATAGAACCATTAGAATTAAACCTACGTGCCTCTGCATATTTTGAGAAACAGGTATATATTCTAACCGCCAGATCAATTAGGGGACAAAAAGAATTTGAGCAAAAAATAATTGAGAGCAGAGAGAACATTTCTAAAGTATTAGATAATATTAATTCATTTGTATTCAATGTGGCCGTGCTGCCCGACGGTGATAGCCAAGTCTTATATGTGTCTGCTAAAGTGAATGAGGTTTTTGGAATAAGTCAAGAAGATTACATTACCCTCACCAAGTCAGGTAGAATAAATGAAATCATATATCACAAAGACCGTGAAGAAGTATCCATGAGATATCAGGATGTAATCACAACATGCTCAGATAACCGAATAAAATACAGAATTATAAAAAATGGTAAGACGCGTTGGGTTGAAGAGAAAATATTTCCAAAAAATTTTAAAAACGATAACTCCATTCATTTGTTTGGGATAGTTACCGACGTGACTGAACAAATTGAATCACTTGACAAAGTGCAACGTACCGGAGAATTGTACAAAAAAATATTTGAACGCAACATGGCTGGGGTGTACAAAACACATGTTGATGGCACCATACTTGAAGTAAATCCGGCATTTGCACGAATAATGGGTTATAATTCACCAGAAGAATTAAAAAAACTCAACGTAAAAGACATCTATTATAATCAAGAAGGCAGACCGGATTACATTGAAAAATTGCGCAAAGAGGGGTCGCTCAATAATTTCATTACTGTATTGCGCAGACGCGATGGAAAAAAAATTTACGTTAACAACAATGTGAGTATTTCGCCTGATGAAGACGGGAACATGAACATCATTGAGGGTACCCTGATTGATGTAACCGAAACCACCGAAACAGCTGCAGCGCTTAGACAAAGTGAGTTAAAATATAGACTGGTGTTTGATGAGGCAAACGCCGGAATTATTCTGGTAACAAAAATTAGTGATGAATATAGATTGATTGATTTTAATCCGGCAAGTAAAAACTTGTTTAAAGCAAGTGATGAACAATTAGCGGGGACTGAACTAAAATTGCTTACTGATAATTATCAAACACTGCATGAATTTTTAATTTCAGCAAGCGAATCAAACAATAAAATAGAAACAGAATTAGCATTTAAACGCTTTGATGGTAAACAGTTTTTAGCTGAACTGACATTGATTGGTATTTCACTTGAACATCAACACGTGGTACAACTTTTTATCAAAGATATTTCTGAACGAAGAAGAAGTGAAGAGGCCTTGAAAAATAGTCAGGAATCTTTTAAAAGCATTGTAGATAATTCACCAAACGCCATATTGGTTTTCACAAAAAATAAATTGGTTTACACCAATGAAGCCGGCAGGGTGTTTTATCACACCATGTTGAATGATCAGTCAGAAAAACTGCAAGAAATATTTTCTAGTGAACAAAAGTATGTATTACTTGACATGTTGAATGAAAACAACACACAAGACGATGCATTCACTGAAATGATTTTCAATAAAAACGGTGAAACCAGAAAGTACAGCGTCAACGTGGTTAAAACCACCTATCAGACTGAAAAATCTGATTTAATTATGTTGCATGATATTACGCTGCAATCAGAATACAACATGCAAAAAATGCGCGCTGAACTTGCTGAAGAATCAAACCTGCAACTTCAGCAAGAAATTGAAAGTCATAAAAAAACGCAAGCAGAATTATTGGCAAAAACATATTGGCTCAATGCTTTGTTTGAAAGTTCATACAATCTATACATTCTTTCCATTGATGAAAAATTCAGGTTGACATCATTCAATGAAAACTTTAGAAAATCAATTGAAAAATGGTTTTCAAAACAGGTAAAACCAGGAGATAGCTTTTTAGATATTTTCATGCCTGTGCCTGATGCGCGTGAAATCATAGAATCAAAACTAAACAGAGCTTTGCAGGGCGAAACGCTTGAAATGATCAGCCATTTTAATGATCAGCAAGGTAAAGAAATTTGGGTTGAATCTTTCTTGAATCCGGTTAAAATTGGCACCAGAAAAACACGCGAAATATCTTTTATCTCGCACGAGATAACTGACAAAATAATTGGCCAAAGAAGAATAAGAATCAGTGAAGCTAATAACCGCGCCATCCTACAAGCGCTACCTGATATTTTATTTAAGGTAAACGGCATGGGAATATTCACTGATTATAAAATAAATTCAGCTTACCAGAAAGACGAGTTTATAGCATATCTTGAAATAAATAACCCGGTTGGTAAAAATATCATGGAGGTATTTAACAATTTAGAGGTGGCTGAAAACATGGTGTTAATGGCAACCAAAGCGATGTACAGTGGAGATTTGATTGCAGATAACATGAATATTTCAGGTATAGGAGGAAACGCTGAACTGTATTATGAATTCAGGTTTTCTAAATTAAATGACGATGAGGTGATTGTTTTAGCCCGTAACATTACCGACACAATAGAATATGAAGCAAAGCTTGAAGAATCAGTGCGCGAAAAAGAAATTCTGCTTAAAGAGGTACACCATCGGGTAAAAAACAATTTGCAGGTGATTAATAGCATTCTCAATTTGCAATCATCATACGTGCAAGATGAACGTACGCTGGAGATCATAAATGAAAGCCAGAACCGCATTCGCTCCATGTCATATATTCATGAATCACTATATCAAACAAAAGATTTTTCAAGTATCAATTTTTCTGACTACATAAAAAATTTAGTTCAAAACTTAGTGCATTCATACCAGTTGTTTACTGATAAAATTAGCCTGGAGTTTGATTTGCAACAAGTAAAATTAGCATTAGATCAGGCAATACCTTGTGGTTTGATATTGAATGAGCTGGTGTCTAATTCGTTGAAATATGCTTATCCTGCCAGCCAAAAAGGAAAAATTATCATTGGAGTAAAAGAAAACGAAGGTAAACTGCAATTATCTGTTGAAGATTTTGGTGTTGGCTTGCCTGAAAATTTTGATATTGAAAACTCTGACTCTCTCGGTTTGAGTTTGGTATTTACTCTGGTTGATCAGCTTGACGGACAACTAAGCCTTAAAACGCATGGCGGAACCAAATTTTATATTACCTTTGAAATGCAAGAAGTGTAACTATGGCAAAAACCAACGTACTTGTAGTTGAAGACGAAAGTATAGTTTCTAAAGATATTCAGCACAGTTTAAAAAAATTGGGCTACAACGTTGTTGGTGCAGCATCAACCGGAGAGAAAGCTTTTGAACTGGCCGTTGAAAAACAACCTGACATCATTTTGATGGACATTATGTTGAAAGGTGAAATGAACGGCATTGAAACAGCTGAAAAAGTAAAAGCAGAATTGCACATTCCGGTTATCTATCTCACTGCTTATGCTGATGAATCAACTCTTGCAAAAGCTAAAGTTACTGAGCCTTACGGATACATTATTAAGCCCTTCAAAGAAGTAGATTTACACACGTCTATTGAAATGGCTTTGTATAAGTATTCAAAAGAAAAAGAAGTTTTAAAAGAACGTGATTTGTTTTATTCTCTCATTGAAAATAAAGATTCACGTGAGTTTATTTTTGTCAAATCAAAAAGTCGTTTGGTAAAAATAAAAACTGAAGATATTTATTTCGTAGAGGCACTGAAAGATTATGTAGTGATCAACACGCTTGACGCCCGATACACTATTCACTCTACCATGAAAGATATCATCAGTAAATTATCGCCTGAGGCTTTCATCCGTGTTCACCGTTCTTTCATCGTACGCGTTTCTAAAATAGCGTCTATTGAATACCCTAATCTCTATCTTGAAAACGACAAAAAAGTTGTTCCAATTGGCGGTTCTTACAAAGATGAATTGCTGCAGAAATTATACCATTAGCCAATATAATTTAGTCTAAAAAGAGCATAATAAATATTTGAAGGAACAAATTTTCTTTACTGTTTTTGTTGTAATTATTCTCCTCACAACCTTGGCTAAGTGTTTGCCCAATTGATCGATGGTATTAAAGGATTTGCAAACGAACTCTTGTTTGAGTTGCCACCAAATTTTCTCGGCGGGGTTTAGTTCTGGACTATAAGGCGGCAGAAAAATTAAAATGATATTCTCGGGTATGATTAGTTTCTTTGCCTTATGGAAGGCTCCGTTGTCAAGCACGATTAGTTTAAGTTCTTTTGGATTCTGCTTTGATAATTCTTGAATAAAATATTGAAAGCAATCTGTATTACAATAAGGCAGTTCCAACAAAAGCTATCTCCATTTATTGGTGAGAATGCTCCATATAGGTATGTGTTTTCGAATTTGTGTTGATAAGTACAAACGGGTTTTACCCCCTTTGCTGTTAGAACCCGCCCTGTTCTTGTGAGTAGTCCAAATCGACTCTCCCTATGCAATAAATATTAATGCTTTTATAGCATCCCAATAGTGGTTTTACTTTGTCTTTACAGATTCGTTTGAAGTTTTTTAAAAGTAGCAACCGCTTCTTTATCCTTTTAATATGACTCTTGCGGGGTACTTTTAACGATGCGCCAAAGTGCCTTTTAACATAATGACGCAAGCTGTTGTAATTAACTCCTTTAATAAAATTATTTTCCACCCGCATGTAATTGTTTGTAGCTTGAAAATGCGGCATCCTCTGAACAAAGCTTCAATTTAATTTTCTTATGCAAGACTTACTTATTATGGAGGGCTTAAATCCAATTCTACCATCCTTTAATAATTCGGATATACCGCCCTTTTGATATTTAGTCCGCCATGTCTGAATACTGTTGTGATTTACACCTATCAGTTCCGCTAATTCATTCTTGCCTAATGCTCGATCAGAACGCTTGATCTCAATAAGCATTTTTATTTTCGGACCGTGGTGGTCTGCAGATTTTTAAGAGACTTCTTAAGTCCTTAAGCGATTCTTTCACCGTAATAGAGAGTGCATTTGCCATACCTCAAATATATAGCATATATACATTAGTCTAATATAGTTCAAGAAAAGATATTGACAATTTACTTGTTAATATCAGACTATTCTATAATAGCTAATGGTATTAAATCTGCTCTAAAAATTTTTTAAAAAAAGCCAGTATCCGGGATTATCAATTTGTTTGTGATATACAGGCATATTTCTATTGTTTGTACTCTCGCTTCAAGTCGTGAATATCTTGAATCAATTTTGATACTTCATCCGGATTTGTGCCATCATACATTCCGCGTATGCGTTTATCAGGATCAATTAAAACAAAATTTTCAGTGTGAATGAAATCTGATTCATCACCATGTTTAAAATTTGAATCATTTTGATCAGGCACAACAAGATATGATTTGCGAGCCATCAGATAAAGAGATTCCTTTGAGCCGGTAAGAAACCACCATTGCTTGTGATCAGCATTAAATTTATCAGCATAAATCTTCATCACTTCAACCGTATCAATTTTTGGATTTACGGTGTGACTAAGAATTTTAAAGGTTTCATCTCCACTGAATTCTTGCTGGACACGCTGTAATTGTTTTGTCATTTTTGGACAGATGCTACCACAGGTAGTAAAAAAGAAATCGGCTACATAAATTTTACCTTTCAAGTCTTGCTGGGTAATGGTGTCACCTAATTGATTCACAAATGAAAAATCACTCACGGTGTGTCCTTCTGAAACGTGAGCTATGGATGAATCTACCAGCGAGGCATTCACATCAGCCGGATTAATAACAGCAAGTTGATTTTCAGGATTTCTATATTCTTCAGAGTAATAATACCTATTTATCAAACCCGCAATGAGCATCCCAACCGCAAGTATAATTACCAGAACAATTAATCGTGTGCGCATGTGTAAATTTCAGACAAAGGTAATGCAGTTTAGTGCAAAATCATCAGTGAAACAACTTGCCAAGTGAGGCTAAAAAACTACAACTTGATTAAACGAATGGTTAGACCGGAGTTTTGAACACTTGCATAATACACCCCTGGAGAAAAATTTTCTGCAGAAACGATGAAATGGGCGTTAGAAACAATGATTTGCGCCACAACCTTACCGGACGCATCTGAAATGATCATTGTTTGACCAATCATGTCTCCATTAAGTTCAACACTAAAGGAATCATGAAAGGGATTGGGATAAATGGTTAAAAGCCCTGACTCAATATTTTTGATTTGCATTCCATAAATTGTTGAGCAAGCCGACGTATCAACACAGCCGTTGAGCGTAATCACAACCGCATAATCACCATCACCTGCAGGATTGAAATTTGCGCTGGTTTCGCCGGTTATTTCAGACATATTTTCACAGTCAAGCCATTGGTACGCAGCACCGGTTTGGTTTGAACTAAGCACAAAATTATTTTCTGTAACTGTAATGTCAGGCATAGGATTAACTGTAACCGTGCCCATTGCCGCTGCGCTTGAGCAACCGTTCAATGTATATACAACAGAATAAGATGATGTGCTTGACGGACTAACTAAAATATTTGCAGAAGTTTCTCCACCAGGACTCCAAAGATATGTTCCGCCAATCACTGATGGCAACGCTGATAGGGCGGTTGACTCACCTGCACAAAGTGTTTCGTTGTTAACGCTTACGGTTGGTGTTTCATTCACGATGACTGTTGAAATATCTGTGGCGTCGGCACAACCGTTAACAGTATAAGTTACGGTAAAAGTTGAAGTACTTCCCGGATTTACGTTAATGCTTGAAGTAGTTTCTCCGCCGGGGCTCCAGAGAAATGAACCACCCCCAGAACTTGGACTTGCTGTTAATAGTACGCTGTTGCCTGAACAAATAGTTTCATCATTTACGTCAACAGTTGGTTGTGCAATTACGGTTACGTCGGATGTTGCTATGGTTGATTCACACCCGTTTAGTGTATATACAACAGAATAATTTGTACTAGATGATGGATTAACATCAATGCTCTGGTTCGTTTGTCCGCCGGGGTTCCACAAATATGTTCCACCTCCAGCGCTTGGAATTGCGGTAAGCGTAACGGTTGTACCATCACAAATAGTTTCATCGTTTACACTCACACTTGGCGTTTGATTCACGGTTATGGTGGCGTTAGCATCAGGTGCGTCACAACCGTTCAAGCTGTATGATACGGTATAGGTGGTAGTGGTTGAAGGGCTTTCATTAATAACTGTTGAACTTGCTCCTCCAGGTGACCAGCTATATGTTCCACCACCAACAGAGGGTGTTGCTGTGAGCGTAACAGAATTGCCGCTGCAAATAATAGACGATGATGATGAAACGGTAACACTAGGAACTTCATTCACGGCAACATTACCTGCAGACGAAATGCTTGCGCAACCATTCAACGTGTAAACAACACTATATGAAGTTGAGCCGGTTGGATTCACCGTAATGCTTGAAGTTGTAGCTCCTCCCGGTGACCATGCGAATGTCCCTCCACCGCTTGATGGCGTTGCAGTGAGTGTTGCAGATTCACCCTCACAAATGGTGGCGTTATTCACTGTTACAGTGGGTGTAGAATTGATGGTCACATTCATGGTTTCAACATCACATCCCGATCCATTACACGCCTGAAGAGTGACCGTATAAGTTCCGGGGTTAGGATAACAAATACTACCCGGATTTTGAAGGTTTGATGATGTCACGGATGCGCCCGGAAAACTCCATGTCCATGAAGTAGGTGTGTTGGTAGAAAAATCTGCGAAAGAAATACAAGATCCTGCACAAACCGAACCTGTACTAGAATTAATGCCTGCAACCGGCGGCACTGAAGGCACCTCATACCAACTTGCAATATACTCTCTTGGTTGCCCGTCAGCACTAGTAAATGCGCCGCCCGCGTAAAAAACGCCGTTATATACTGTTGCAGATTTTACATAATCATTCATGCCTGATCCCATTGCTGACCAAGTGGAGGTATTTGGATTCCACTTGGCAATTTTATTAGCTGATGTGCCGCTTGCCGAATTAAAATCTCCGCCCACAATCAAATTGCCATTGTATTCATGAATGGCGCGCACATAACTGTTTACACCAGATCCAAGAGGGGTCCATACAGAACCGTCATACATGGCAACTCCGTTAAAAGCTGTTGTAACACCATCAATGCTCAGGTCAGTAAAATGTCCGCCCATGTATAGGTTTCCGTCATTTGGATTCACGTAGAGAACACGCACCGTGCTGTCAACACCGCCCTGAATATCTACTCCTGAATCACCACCAACCCAGTTGGTACCATCCCACTTAACCAAACCATCACAAGCTGAGCAGCCCGCCACATTATTAAAATCACCACCAACCCACAATTCACCATCATATTCTATCATGCAACGAATGTCATTATCAAAATCTGTTGGACCACCAATTGGTTGCCATGTTGTACCGTCCCATCGGGCAATGCGCGAACAAGGCTGACCATCTGCCTCGGTGAAATCACCGCCTGCAATTAAATCACCATTCCATATCGCTAAACATAAAACATCATTATTAAATCCTGTTCCTAGCGGAGTCCACGATGTACCATCCCAAACACCAATTCCGTTACAATCAGTGCAGGGTTGAAAATTATTCCAAAAGTCACCAACAACCACTAAATTTCCATTCCACTCTATCGCATCTCTGCCTACAAGACCGACGCCACCGCCGGCGCATGACCAGGATGTTCCGTCCCATAACGCAACGCGCTGACAAGGATTATTGAAGCTGCCTACATCAACTAGTTTATTATCCCATAAACACATGCCGTGACTACTGTTGTTTGTTCCGCCGCCCACATCTTGCCATGATTGAGAATAGCATGTAATTGAAAAGACAGAAATAAAGCAGATTGAGAGAATAGAAATTCGCATAAATCAATATTAATGGGTCCTGACACACATGAGAATAAAACCGAGCATGAAGCTATCGGTTTCCTACGCCCGGCAAGCCCCTGTATTAACGTAATATTAAGACGTGGTAAAACTCTGTGTGGTTGCGTTGAACTAAAAGGATTAAGTAGTTTGGTGTACTTCTGCTAAGTTTGCTAAGGAAAAAAGTGGTGCGCTTGACCTGAGTTCGAATAGGATTTATCTAGCTAAAAAATATCCCCGCAACACACACATCATCAACCTGCTCAAATGCCCCGCGCCAGGTAATAAAAAATTTTTTAAGCGCTTCGCGCTGATCACTCGCAGTTAAATTGTGTGATGAAAGGATGAGATTTTTGAAAGCAGAATATTTCATTTTTTTATTTTTTTCTCCGCCAAATTGATCTGCAAACCCATCAGTGAAAAGATAGAGTCTGTCATGAGAAGAAACAAGCAAACGATGCGAACTAAATGGTAACAAATTAGTGTATTTTCCAATGGGTTGTTTGTCGGGTTTGATTTCTTCAATCAACCGAGCATGATTACGAAAAATCCAAAGCGGATTATTTGCGCCGGCCCAATAAAATTCAGCGCGATGACCAGCGTGTAATTGATTTTTAAAATGAGAGTAATTAGGAATTGAGATGAGTGAAATATCCATTCCGTCTTTCACTTCTTCATCCGACTTTTCAAATTCAGAAATAACAATTTCGCGTACCTTATTGAGTATTTCAGCCGGATTAGTTATCCCAAACTCCTTCACAACCCGGTTCAGGGCGTTGTTACAAACCACACTCACCATGGCGCCGGGTACGCCGTGACCCGTGCAGTCGGCAACGGCAAAAAATACGGTTTTATCTTCACCCTGCGCGGTTTCTGCGTACCAATAAAAATCTCCCGCTACAATGTCTTTTGGTTTATAAAGAACGAAGCTATTGCTGAACACTTTTTGTATAAGAGATGAGGACGGTAAAATGGCATTTTGAATTCTTTTTGCATACGTTATACTATCAATGATTTCTTTGTTTTTAGCTTGTAACAAGAGGTTGGTGTCAGAAACAATACGCGCATTTTTTCTCTGTTGACGGGCCAAATAAAAAATCAATACTGAAACTAAAGCCAACGCAAGCAATATTATGAGCATGAGTTTATTCCAAAACTTACCGGTTTCAACATCTAACAAAATTGCCGCCTGTTTTTGCTCATGCTCAAGCGCTAGGGCAAGCGAATCTTGTAGTTGCTTAGATTCAAATTCATGTTGAAGCGCAAGCCTGTCAATCTCAGAATTGGCATTCATTGCGCTTAAACTATCTGATAAATTGTCAAAGAGTAAATAATATTCGAGTGCTTTATCATAGTGTTTTAAATCATTAAAGGTTAGATAAATTTGTTCAAGCGCTTGTAGTTCCACGTCTCTTGCTCCGGCACGCTTTGCCATTTCAAGTGATCTAAATGATGAGTCTAACGCAGTTTGATGCAACCCTTGAAGGCGGTAGATGTAAATCATATAGATCAGGGTTTGACATTGACCAAAAATATCTTGCTCGTTCCGCCACGTGGTGAGACTGTTGTTCAGCATAACCAATGCCTCATTTAGATTTTGTTTTTTCTGATAATACATCAGGCCGATATTCTCATTCGCAATAGCTACTCCGCGCTCATCATGTAGAGAGTCAGAAATATGTTTTGCTTTTTCAAAAAACCAAATGGCACTATCGTAATCAGCAGCGTATTCATGCATAAGGCCTATATTATTATACAGGGTGCCCACGTTTGCCATCATGCGGTGCTTATAATAAATATTCATTGACTGATAATAATAGCTGCGCGCCTGAACAAGATCACCCGCCACGTTGTATACAATGGCAATTTTTCCATAAGCATTAGCAAGCAGAATTTCATCCTTATTCATTTGAGCCAATTGAATGGATCTGAAATAATAATCAAGCGCCTGTGCATGTCTGCCTTGCTCGCGCGCTATCCAACCGCAATCAAGCAAAGCACCACAAATCAAAGCGTAGTCCTTGGTGTGTTCAGCGTATGAGAGTGCTTCTGTATAAAATTTTTCAGCAATGGTAAGTTTTCCTGAATCGTAATAAACATCCGCAATCAACGCTTTATTTTTAGCGGCAGCCGGGTAGTAAGCATAGTTATCTAAAAGAGAATCTTCAATGTGCAGATAATAAAGCGCCGAATCAGGCAGGTTTTGAATCAAAAAACATTGACCGAGTAAATGATACAATGGAATTTTTTTACGGATGTCAGAGGTCTCTTCAAGATTTTGCAAGACAATTGTCTGCACAGAATCAGGATTCTCATCAACCCGCTGATCAAGCTGATCCAGATATGCATTTGTTTGACAAAACAACGCACCGGTCAAGCTAGAGAATATCCAAAAAAATAGAGTTTTGAGCACACCCGAAAGATACAAATTATGTTCGTCAAATGTGCTAACTCTCGAAAACACCATCAGCTTGAACCAACACTGAATTTGATTATATGTAGGTAAGAATCTAATGCAAGAAGACAGGTAAAAACAAAGAAGCGAGAGGTTTATGTTCAAACCTGTTGAGGTAGTTAGGAAAAAAAAATTATCTTTCAGGGGTGAAAACAAAACTATCTTTGCTAGCAATTACCATCCAATTTATTGCACTGAGTCAGCAACTGCCTTTTCTGCGCAACGAGGTATATGCACCGCAAACCACCAACCCGGCAAGTTTTGGAACATGGAATGATTTCTCAGTCAATCTAAATGGTCAGTTAGTTCAATTTCCAAACGACTTGTCTCATTCTATGGTACTCAGTGCTGAGTTATATCCTCCTTTTTTGAATTCAAGATTTAGCATTGGAACCGGCATGTATTATCTCTATGATAACACCGGGTTTATTAAGCATCACGCGGTTGGCTTACCGGTGAACGGGCAGCTTAAATTGGGCAACACGTTTATGTCAATTGGCATTGCGCCTGAATTTGTTTACCGGTCCATGGATACCGCCTTTGTGCCGCCCACAACCGTGGTTGACCCAAACCTTCCGTCTGAGATTGGTCAGACAAGATTTAATTTGAATACTGGCGTCATGCTTTATCAGCAAGAATGGTATGGGGGAATTTCAATCAATCAAATCACTACACCATATTTTGATGAACTTAATTTTGATGCGGCTTTACACCTTTTTCTACATGCGGGATATCGGTTTAAAGTGGCAGAAAACATACAATTGTTTCCGTCGGCAATCATCGGGTTTGTTGCCCCATCAACCATTAGTTATCACGGTAAAATGATGCTTCAATTTTTGAATCCCGGCATTTCAATCGGAGCCGGATACAGCAGGGGAAATATACTCAGCGCTTTGATCTCATACGACCTGAAAAATTTTAACGTCATGATGCAAGCCGGAACCAACGGAATTATTGAAGAAACCTGGTTTTACAACGTGTATGAGTTGAGGTTAAGTTACAGGATACAAAAACCATTTGGTTGCACATCATGTCAAGAACGGCAGAATAAATATGGATGTGAGCACAGAAAATTTTTGTAGTGGTGGGGAATAAATTTTGAATGCCAGACTATTTATCAATAATTTAATACAACCCTAAAGCGGCATTATTTTTCATCAGCAACATTCGTCTGAATACACAATTCATCAAGCTGTTCTTTATTTAATACAGATGGTGAATCAATCATCATGTCGCGTCCGCTATTGTTTTTTGGAAAGGCAATGAAGTCACGGATAGAATCAGAGCCGCCCATTGTTGCAACCAAACGATCCAAGCCAAACGCTAGACCACCATGCGGTGGAGCACCGAATTCAAATGCATTCATTAAAAATCCGAACTGAGCTTCAGCATCTTCTTTTGTGAAGCCAAGCAATTCAAACATTTTTGCCTGTAATTTTTTATCGTGAATGCGAATAGATCCGCCGCCAAGTTCGACACCGTTCATTGCCAGGTCGTATGCGTTTGCGCGTACTTTTCCGGGCGCTGTTTCAAGTAGGTGAATATCTTCAGGTTTTGGTGATGTGAACGGGTGGTGCATCGCGTGCCAACGTTTGTGTTCGTCATCAAATTCAAGTAGTGGAAAATCCAACACCCAAAGCGGCTTGAATTCATTTGGATTCCGCAATCCAAGCATATTTCCAAGATGCAAACGCAATTCATTCATTTGAACACGTACCCTATTTGTATCACCTGAAAGAACAAAAATTAAATCTCCCTTTTCAGCTTGACAAGTTTTTGCCCAACTTGATAGTGCGTCATGATCAAAAAATTTATCTACGGATGATTTGAATGTACCATCGTTATTGCATTTACAATAGATCAATCCTTTGGCGCCAATTTGCGGACGTTTTACCCAATCAGTTAATTCATCCAATTGTTTGCGGGTATATTCTGAACATCCTTTTGCTACAATGCCAATTATTAATTCGGCGTCATCAAAAATCGCAAAGTTTTTTCCCTTTGCCACCTCATTCATTTCTGCGAATTCCATTCCAAAACGAATGTCCGGTTTATCTGACCCATATTTTTTCATGGCATCTGCAAAAGTCATGCGCGGAAAATTCTCAGTAAACTCAATACCACGGCAGGTTTTAAAGAGATGTTTGATAAGCCCCTCGAACGTTTTTAAAACGTCTTCTTGTTCTACAAAAGCCATTTCACAATCTATTTGCGTGAACTCAGGTTGGCGATCAGCACGTAAATCTTCATCTCTAAAACACTTCACAATTTGATAGTACCTGTCAAATCCTGAAACCATCAAAAGCTGTTTAAATGTTTGTGGCGATTGTGGAAGTGCATAAAACTGTCCCGGATTCATTCTGCTTGGCACAACAAAGTCTCTTGCCCCTTCAGGTGTTGATTTAATTAAAACCGGTGTTTCAACATCCATAAAATCTATTGAATCCAAATATTTTCTGGTTTCAAGGGCGACCTTATTTCTGAGTTTTAATTTTTCCTGTACGGGATTTCTGCGCAAATCAAGGTAACGATATTTCATGCGCAATTCATCACCACCATCGGTATCATCTTCAATGGTAAAAGGAGGCGTGATAGATGCGTTAAGTAATTCAACATTTGACGCCTCAACTTCAATGGCTCCGGTTTTTATGTTGGGATTAGGGCTGTGGCGCGCAATTACTTTTCCGGTTATTTGTACAACAAACTCACGCCCCAGTTTTTTTAATTCTTGAATTACGCCATCACTTACTTTTCCGTTTTCTGCAACAATTTGAGTGATACCATAACGATCTCTCAAATCAATCCAAATAATGTTCCCCTTGTCTCTGACGGTTTGCACCCAGCCAGCCAAGGCAACAGATTGACCAATATTTTTTTCATTTAATTCGCCGCAGGTGTGTGATCTGTACATGAAATTGAAAATTTAGATGGCAAAGGTAGTTGTTTTATGGTAAGGGGCAAGGGAGGTTCCTCACTCCTCTTTCCTCTCTCCAAAGGAAAGAGGAGGTGACGTTAGTTCACACTTTTTCAAAACCCTTGCGCTAGGGCTTTCCCCCTCGCTGAGGGGGATTAAGGGTGAGGAAATCCCAAATCCCCATAAAAAAACTACCTTTGATAAATGCACGATCAACCACTAGATCCCTTTAATGACGAATACTTTATGCGTCAGGCATTGCGTCAGGCTGAGATGGCTTTTGATGCTGATGAGGTACCTGTGGGTGCGGTGATTGTTTTAGAAAAACGCATTATTGCTCGTGCGCACAATTTGACTGAAAAATTGCATGATGTTACCGCCCATGCAGAAATGCAAGCCATAACAGCTGCAGCTGAATTTTTAGGAGCAAAATATCTCAATAAATGTACTCTTTATGTAACGCTTGAACCTTGTGTGATGTGCGCAGGTGCTCTTGCTTGGTCGCAAATAGACAGAATAGTGTATGGCGCAAAAGATGAAAAAAGAGGGGTATCCAAATTATCTAAAGAAATACTGCATCCCAAAACCGTGATCGAAGGAGGTTTATTTGCTTCGGAATCAACCAAATTATTGCAAGAATTTTTTGGAAGAAAAAGATTACAAGGCTGATCGGAGATAGATGTTGCGCCGCACATTGAACGATTTTAGGCAGGTTAATCAAAGTCAATTTTAATATGCGTTTTGCAGCTTGATTGAACCTGTCGTTTTTCCTTGTGGGCGGGGTATGACAGTGGTTATGGCTCTATAATTTTGTCAATGTTCATGAGTGATAAAAAAATCACTTTCGTTTTTTCAACTTACCGGGGTTTCTGGAAGTATGAAAGACAGCAGTTACAAGAATCTCATATTCCATGACTTCATAGATTATTACAAAAGGAAAGGTTTTAACAACTGCTTGTCTTTTTTTCTTGTAAACAAATTGAAAGAACTCAGGATTATTTTAAAGCAATCAACCAAATGTTTCAGGAATCTGATTTCTAGTCCCGGCAATTGTTGTTTATACCAATGAAACGCTTCGGCGATATCCTGCTCAGCTTCTTCCCAAACAATCAGCTTGTAACGCTTCATTAAACTGATTTGAGGCGGTTTTTTACAGTGTCCCAGGATGATTGTTTTCCCCTTCCTTTTGCGTGATTTTTGTCTCTCGAGTCCAATATCAATTTCTGTTCATCAGACAAATAGAACTCTTCAATTTCTTCATCAGAACATTTTTTCAAAACAACATTTTGAGATGCTTTAATCAGATTAAGCAAAGCCCGGGTTCGGCGGTCAAGATGATTTATGGTGAGCGTATATTTCATGATTTTAGTCTTAGTTAAATCTTGACCATTTAATCGGCAAGATACAAAAAAACAGAGTATTATTCAAGATCTTGGTTTAAAAAACTACCAATGTTCTAATCATACTCCACCAAAAAATGCCCATACATATTTTCATCTTAGGTCAGATAAATTGAGTCACCTGAAATTCTGAAAAGCATTTCTTCTTTTTCATTCTCAACCCGTGAAAAAAACCTTTATTCCCTACTCAAAAGAGGAAACATCAATACATCACCTCAGCCACCTCACTCAACGGTGATGAAACACCTGAAGAATAAACTAATTTTATTTTGTAACGATAAATATTATTTGGTGAAATAGCCCTGTCAGCAAAGGTTGTTAGTGAAACGTCGCGCAGGGTTTTGTAGAGAATAAATCCGCCGTCATTTTTTGCGCGATAGATTTGAATTGAATAAATTTCTCCGGCAGCAGGCAGTTTCCAATTCAGCGTTATTTCTTTTAGTTCAATCTTGGCCTCAGCCGTGAAATTGGTAATACCCGCCCTTCTACCGGTTTCATAATCCAAGGTGATTTTTTCAGAAAGGGTTTGATTTGCTGATTGATCAATGGTTGTGACGTAATAAGTGTATTCTTCTCCACCCACGCCGGTTGTGTCTTGAAAGGCACAGGTTGAATCTGACCAGACAAGTAGAATTGTTTTTTCATTTTCCCCCAAGCGAATTAATTGATTCATTTTCACATCTGCACTACTTGAATTATACCACCGCAACGTCACACCTGCTGAGGTGGTTTCAAAATCATGCAAAACTGCCGACACCGGAGCAATAGTATCTGGTTTCATGAGTTTAACCGGCGATGTTTTTGGCGAATTATTATAGTTTAAATCCACTGCTGAAATTCTGTAGTATATTTCAGGGGTAAGATTATTCAATGCAAGCGTATCGTAAAAAACAGAGTCTATACAGAACGATTGTGTCACTTCAATAAATTCTTCTTTTAACGCATTAGACCTGAATACCCGATACCCGCGAATATCGTTTTCATTGTTGAGTTCCCAGGTCAAACGCACCACGCCTGAGTCGTTAATTATTCCGGTTAAACCTGAAGGCGTTTGGGGCGGAATCTGATCAAGCGTGAAAACATATTTTGAAAAAGAGTAAATGGTGTCATGATCTTCTGATACCGCCGCCACTTTATAATAATAGCGATCACCACTATGCTGCGGAATGGATACTGAAAAACCAAAGTCGTTATTTTCATTTATTTTTTGGTCTATCAAATCATATCCGAAAGCAATACTGTCAGATCGGTATAATAAAAATTTATCTGCTTTATCAGATTTTGCAAACGGAACAAACTCACCTGAAATCAGGCGGATATTTTCTTTATAATCAACATGAGAAATTCGCACCTCACCATAAAGAGATTTTGGGATATACACTTTTACAACGTTACTACTTGCGCCTGTTTCAGCAAAATAATTGATTGCGCAAATACGGTAATAATATGTTTGACCCTCAGTGACAGAAGTGTCAACAAAATCACAATGAGTTTTATTAGGTTCATCTTGTGATTTTATAAAAATCTGCGGCACTTCATTCACTCGTTCAAAATGAATTGAATCATCAGATCGTTCAACCCAATAGGCTGCATAATCAGTTTGTAAACTTTTTGATTCCCAGCTGAGGTAGGCCTGTTTTATTTTTGGTTTAGCAGACACGTTAAGTGTTGACATCGGAATGTCTTTATCAAGTTGTGAAGCGTTCACGTGAATAGTACTTTGATGCCTAGTTTTATTAATACTCAGCCGATAGGTGTACGCTTCATTTTTAACTTGTATATCACGATAAAACACGCCACATAATTCTGCCAGTATCAAATCAGTTGAAGAGCCCAACATCAACATGGCAAAAACCATTTTATTTGCATTTGGGTCAGGTTGTTTCTGGCTTAAAAATGATTCAATGAGTTGAATATAAGATTGGGTTTTATCATTCGTTGATGTTATAAGATTTTTACGTTCAGAAAAAGGCAGAATGGAGTGAGAAATTTTAGCAGAGTTATTTTCAAATGAAGATGAATCAGGCACGCGTTCAATGGTCATTCCGTTTTGCAGACAAAGCACAAATAAATCAACGGATGTTGGCGCCCAGCGCAGTAAAACGGTGTCTTCATGAACCATAGATTTTATTACAAATGATTCAGTTTGCGCAAATGATTTTGCAGAAAAAAACAAGACAGAAATTATGCACAGAGTTTTTCTCATCCAACAACCACACAATTTTCACCAAACTCAAATTGAGCATCAAAATCAAGATTAAAAATGCCGAACAAACTTGCATCAACATGAATGCCGCCAAAAACATAACTTGGTTTAGGCATTTTGGCCTGGAGCAACGCGGCCACGTTACCTGAGATAATAGTCATATCTTGATTGCCATAGGTTGCGCCCAAATTAATTCCCATGCCCGCGTAAAGTTGACCTTGCAGATACCAATAGTTCATTCCAAAAGGCTCTGAAGATCCTTCACAATGGGTTGTGCTGGCGTATTTATACATGGTCATATCAAACCCCATGGTTGCCCATCCGGCAGCATATACAGAAATATTATCGGTAATACTAAAAGATTTATTGAAGGATGCCCCAATGCTCATACCGCAAGCAAGTCCGTTTCCGCTTGCAATGTGCGAAGAACTGCGTTGAGAAGTTACTGAGCTAAATACATTAGCAATTTGCGGAGGCGGAGGCGGCATGGGTTCAAGATTTTGCCCAAACATAAAATAAGCATTTACCGTTGCAAGATTCAATACGTTTACTGTGCATTGCATTGATGGTTTACCCAATGTAACAAACCAAAGTCCAGGTGAAAAATAAAACTGAGACCAGATATTTGCTGTGATTGCTCCTGAGAATTGCGCTGTAACGGCAATTTGTGCATCCAATATTTTTTGCTGATTGTCATAATTAATATACACTTGTCCGTGCCCGTAATTAGACGAGTTGTGACGCTCTTCAATTTTACACATGGTATACGCATCGCCGCTGAAATTAATATATTGAAGACCACCACTTGAATTAAAAGCAATGCTGAATAACACGTCTCCGTTCAACGTTGATTCATTCAGTGTATGTTTGAAACCTGCGCCCGCTTTGAAGAACAACCCCGTTGATTCATCAGGCACATAATGCGGTGATAAACTATTGCCTGATGAATTGGTAGTAGATATCTGTGAAATTAAATCATTCTGGTTTTGCGTATTTTGCATGTGATACGCAATGCCACCCGTAATGCTGGTTATGGTAATTGCGCCAACCGGAATAGTAGTGGGCAATGTTGCGTCTACCATCCAATACCGAAATCCATTCACTCGCCCAAATGCACAAGCCATGGAGAGGGGTGTCTCCATCACGGAATTAATCATAAATTCCAAGCCTCCGTAAAATCCTTTTCCATACACCGGGTCATTGTCATGGAAATTAATGATGCCATCCAACGAGACCACAGTGGTATTCACGTCAAGCTCAATACTGTTTAAGTTGAAATGATCATATTGCCATTGTATTTTATTGGTGCTGGGATTTCTACTTATGTCAGAATAAATCTGCACGCCCGTGGTGGCTGAAAAATTATTTTCATTGCTGGTGTCGGCAAAATTGAGCGCAATATCAGCCCCCAACACAATGTCACCATTTGAAATACCAAATTGGATATTATCAAATGAAATCGGGAAATTACCTGCTTTGGCTTGAGTGCCTGATGTTACAAGTGTAAACAAACCGTTAGTAACATAAGGCGCCTCAGTAATAATGGTAAACTGTTCAAATCCGATTCCTTGAAAATTCCAGTTCGTATTGTCGAGTGACCACAACCCGTTAAGCCTCAACCGGGGCTTGAATGAGTGATTGATGCGCTGTACTTCAAATTGAGATGAGGAGTATAAATCAAGATTAGAATTGAAACAGGATATGCTAACCGTTGATGCCGGCTTCATACTGAAATACATGTCTGTTTGCCGGTTATTATCATTCTGGCTTACCATGGCAGTAAAAATCATTTGTGTATTATCCAGTGGCGGCACAACTACGGTTCCGCGCATTCTGCCTTTGGTAATTTTGTTCAGTGTCAATCCTATAGCAATTGAATCAAGTGAAAAAGACCACTCGTCGTTCATGGCGTTTTCAGAAGTAGAAAACACGTTGGTTGCTCCAAATGTTCCGGTGACACCGGCATCATCAATAAATAGATCACTGGCAAAAATATCTACCGGCTGGTCTGATCGGTTGAGTTCTTCAGGTAGTTGCACTGAAAAATATTGCAGGTAAAATCCTCGCCAAAGATTGATGTCATCAGGATAATTTTCATGATAACAAGCAGGCATGTTTACATTCATTGGGTTTACATAATCACTCATGTCAACATAAGCAGAACTAACGGTGAAACTGAAATCTTCCATACCCTTTACAACAAAGGGAGAGAAATCAACCATAGCCATCATGTTATGGACATCTGTAACGTTCACTTCAAATTCGGCAGTTACTACCGTATCGCCTGACCCTTCTGCGGGTGAGAGCATACCGTCTTCAAACAAAAAATACCCGTGCAGGTTTACTGATTCAAATCCGTTGCATGACCATCTGACATAGTTAGACCCATCATCAGGTAAAAGGAGTTTTGTGTTTGGACCCACATCAATGAGGTGCTCGCTGACAAGCATTAATTTAGATTGCTCACCACCAATTATTCCTTTCGGATTAAATTTAATATCCTTGGCGGCAAAGGCAAGTGGAACATCTGCATTTGGAAAATCTAATGCCATGTATGCTGAAAAATACGCGCCATCAGACAAAAAATATGCGCTATCAATAGCAATAATAACCAAGGTTTGTCCAACCTCTTTTGCAATACCAATTGGAAGAGAAGGCATACTGTCGGGGTTGAAATTTCCTACTTGCCTTTCAGGATCTTGTACCATTTCATTCAAGGCATAGACCTTTTGTCGCAGGGCAGATATTTCTTGTGAGCGACCTTGAATAGCAATTCCACAGATGAACACCATGCTCAATCTTATAAACAAAGAATATCTGAAGAAATACTGCATTTTGGCGGCAAATATAATAAACTGACCTTCAGTTCAACTAAATAGGTTAAATTTTTGATTGACAGAGCAGAAGAGTTCGTTTTTAAAACGCTGAAAAGTCGGCAGAATTTATTAGAATAAACTCATAAAAAAAAAGAGAGTGACCACGCTCTCACACTCACGCTCACTCTGACCTGTGCCCGCGGGGAGACTTCCCGACACTTCATTTCATTGTGGTCGGGATAAACTTCTCGTCTCCCAATTTCATAGAAAAAAAAGAGAGTGACTGCGCTCTCACGCTCACTCTCGCTCTGACCTGTGCCCGCGGGGAGACTTCCCGACACTTCATTTCATTGTGGTCGGGATAAACTTCTCGTCTCCCAATTTCATAGAAAAAAAAGAGAGTGACAACGCTCTCACGCTCACTCTCGCTCTGACCTGTGCCCGCGGGGAGACTTCCCGACACTTCATTTCATTGTGGTCGGGATAAACTTCTCGTCTCCCAATTTCATAGAAAAAAAAGAGAGTGACAACGCTCTCACGCTCACTCTCGCTCTGACCTGTGCCCAGGGGAGACTTCCCGACACTTCATTTCATTGTGGTCGGGATAAACTTCTCGTCTCCCAATTTCATAGAAAAAAAAGAGAGTGACTACGCTCTCACACTCACTCTCGCTCTGACCTGTGCCCGCGGGGAGACTTCCCGACACTTCATTTCATTATGGTCGGGATAAACTTCTCGTCTCCCAATTTCATAGAAAAAAAAGAGAGTGACAACGCTCTCACGCTCACTCTCGCTCTGACCTGTGCCCGCGGGGAGACTTCCCGACACTTCATTTCATTATGGTCGGGATAAACTTCTCGTCTCCCAATTTCATAGAAAAAAAAGAGAGTGACAACGCTCTCACGCTCACTCTCGCTCTGACCTGTGCCCGCGGGGAGACTCGAACTCCCAAGGATTTAACTCCAACGGCTTCTGAGACCGCAACGTTTACCAATTTCGCCACGTGGGCAGACACTTTATGCCTCGTTTACCATCCTGATAGCTATCGGGATCGTCACGTGGGCAGGCGGGCAAAGGTATTAAATGATTCGGGAAATAAAAAGTACGGCAATAAACGGTCATCCCTCTCAGTCTCCCTTCAAAGGGAGAAGACCAATTGCCGAATGCCTATACCTTTCAAATCAAAAATCGCACGTCGTTAATCGTTGATCGCCAAATAGTGGCCCCCTTGGGGGAAATCAAAAAAGATTTCGTTAATGCCTAAGACTTAACCAACCCAATCAACGTCTCCCCCTCTTCCAATTCAGCGTTGAGTGTTTTGTTTGGATCCAATTTGCTAAAGAAATTGCTTTAGCTAGTAATTCATTGCAGAGGCTGTCGGTGTTTATAGATGCCAGTTACAGTTTAATAAAACGGACAAGATCAATTCCGCTTGTTGAAATTAAATGAACAATGTAAATTCCAGGAACAAGATCAGACACATTGAAAACAGCCGTTGATTGCGAAAAAATATTTTTTTCGAGCACGATTTTTCCATCAATGTTTACGATTAAAATCTTTTCTATACACGAATTTTGATCGAAAGAAACGCTGAGATCATTACTTACGGGATTTGGATAAACTCTAATGTCTTCTAACGGTTCTGCTTCGCTTAGGCTCACATCGTAATAGTAATCATGATCAATAATGAAGGTTGATAACAATTCGCAATCCGAATTCCATTTTTGAATTTCGATATCAATTGCAGTACCAGGATAAAACCACCCCTTGTCACCGCTTACTGTGTAAATATATTGATCGGCACTGACAATAATATCTTCGTATTCTTTGTCGCTTTCAGTTAAACAAATAGCCTCTCCATTAGCCCGATGCCGGACAAATACAGATGGAGACCAAGAGTTTGTCTGTGGAAGGGGAAAATATTCAACATCGTCTGATTTATACATTACACTATAAATATAATCATTTGTGTCTGCGGCGCAGCCCAGAGAATAATTGTAAATACCAGTCATTCCAGGTGATGCCTGAAGAGACCATATAGCGCTTGCTGAAGTGTCCATAGCAAGAATAAAATGATCTCTATGTGTGGCGAAAATAGTAGGCAAAGCGGCAAAAGTAAGGTCGTTCTCAAAAGTACCACTGATGTACATTTGATCAGTATTTGTTAATGTAACATCTGTTGCAATAACTGTTGAATTATTGCCGTCAACCGCAGACATCCATATACCATTACCGAGACTATCGCCCTTCAAAATGAAGCCACGATAATCTGCAGTAAGAGCACTGTGCCAGACAGATAAAGAACCATAATTAATAGATCCGCTGAAACTCCCCCCAAAATAACCACAGATATAAAAATCTCCGTCATCATTCACCTGTAAGTCATAAACATTGTGGTTTGATCCATTTCCCTGACCTCCACCATCCATTTGATTAGCCCAGTTTATATTTCCCGAAGTATCAAAGGACACAATGAAAATGGAATAGTTATAACTATTATCCGTGAGCACATCAGCACCAAAACTAACATCACCATACCAATATGAACCGGCAGCAAAAATATTTCCTAATGCATCAATATCCATGGTTATAGCTTCAGAGATGGTGCCCGCTGATTCTATGGACGGAAGCCACCACTTAAAGTGCCCTGAAGAATCGAACTTGGCAAAAAAAGCTGTTGATGTCTGATCGCCATAAAAAACTGTGGTATCATTAAATTGAATAGAGTCTTCAAATGAGCTACAGATGTATATATTTTGATGCTCATCTGAAACAATATCTATCCCATAAGCATTTCCACTCCAGTCGCTACTAGCCCCCTTGAGATGTTTAGACCACAGAAAATTTCCCTGAGTATCGCACACGGCGAGAAAGTGGTTCGGCCTCGACAAATCAGTCAGGAGATATTCCCCCAATGTATCGCCATTATTAAAAATAAGCTGCCCATAAAATTTTCCAAAAACTGCAATTTTATTTGGGGCAAGTTCGCAAATTTTAATGTCATCTTCTTGACAAAGAGCACCAGAGAAGCAAGCCATTAAAAGAAAGGAAATACAGAATGATTTTATTTTTATCATAGATGCGTATTTTGATTTAACTCAGTTGTATATGGGTCAAGAAGAATGACGGAACAAGTCGGTTGAGTGTTGGGCGAATCCTAATAAATAAGTTTTCTGGCGCCTAGGATAATAGCGACCAGCACGAAATAAATCAAATTTTCTATGTGTTTAAAAACCGTACTTCTTGCGGTCACACCTATCTGCGCTGTTGCTATGACCGGCAGCAAAATCACAATTTTACCAACCCAATATTACCGGCTTTTTCAATGGAAAATCAAAGGAAAACCAAGTACTCAGAATAATAAAATATTTTCGAATTTGATAATTTTATTCTATCTTTACTTTATGGTTGTAATCACCAAAACCAAGCTCATTGACTTCTATGAAGGAGAATCTCGGGCAAAGGAGAGTCTGTTGCGCTGGTATCATGAAGTTGTTTTATGTGACTGGAAAGATTTCCATGAAATAAAACAAACATTTAACGCCGTTGACAGCGTCGGAAATGACAGGTATGTGTTTAATGTGGCTGGCAACTGATACCGGGTAGTTGCTATGATTCATTTTTCAACCCGAACCATGTACATACGATTTGTCGGGACACATAAAGAGTATGATAAAATTAATTGCAAAACAGTATGAAAACAAAATTGACTAAAAAGGAATTTGACATCATCGAAAAGAGGATGAATGAACTTCTTTCTATAGCTACTAAGAAGGGAGGCTTTGAAAAACTGACCAAAAAGCAGCTGAAGGATTTAAATAATTATACCAAAAAGGTAGAGGAGTATGAAGACGAACACTATACGATACCCATGCCTCAGACGGTGCAAGGCTTAATTGAGTTAAAAATGTTTGAGAAAAAACTCAAGCAAAAAGAGTTGGCAAAATTGCTGAATATCACCGACACAAAACTTTCTGAAATCATGCACAACAAACGCAAACCCAATATTTCATTTATTAAAGCCATGCATCAGGTTTTGGGCATTGATGGGAATTTGTTGTTGAGGGTAGTGTGATCTTAACTATTCATACTCCACCAAAAAATGCCCATACATATTTTCATCTTTTGTCAGATAAATGGAGTCACCTGAAATTCTGAAAAGTATTTCTTCTTTTTCATGAACAACTTTTGTAAAAACCGGGTCGTTGTTTACATCCGTTGAAATTACAATTTGATAAATTGGTTTTTTCCAACCAACGGGATAATAATTTTGCAGATAACCGGTTTTTGTTTTGGTTTCTTCTGAAATTATATGCCATTCGTTGTTGCTCCATTCATAAATTACTTTCTCAGAAAATTCGTTGGTTTTTTTGTTGAGTTTTGTTACGATTTTTGTTTTTTCAAGGTTAAAATCTGACAGATCATCATTACAATTTGTCCACCAATACTCATAATAATCAGACACCCACAGACCACTTCCATGACTCAGACATTTATAGTCTTCCCTACTTCGAAAGGAAATTGGCAGCATTTTAACATCACGATCACATAATTGCAAAATAGTTTTACTTTCTTCTATATCCGTTTTCTCAGTTATTACTTTCTTGAAAGGAAAAAAACAATATATGCCTGAACTATGTTTAAGACGGATTCCCAATTCAATTTGCTTTTTATCGGCAGAAGTTTTCTGATAATATGGATAATAGATGAGTGTATCGTAAGCATAATAATAATCGCTAGTATGCGCTTTCTCCTTTAGAAATGAAAGAGTATCATTTTCTTTTTCATATTCGATAACACCAATATATGGAATCCAAATTTCACCTCCGTAACCGTAATTTTTTACAGAAATTATTTCCTCATTATTCAAATAAATTTCTTGCAACAGCTCATAGGCATAGTCGAATGAAAAAGGCGTATAATCGACAAATTGATAATTTGCAAAAACTTTTAACCCAGGTGTTGTTGCCAACTTCATGAATTTGATTTTGATTCCAGGATAAAATTTAGACCGATTATATTCAACCAGATCTCTTACATCATCATTATCAGCCGAAAATGGCATATATGGCAACATCCTATTTATAATATAATTGTAATTATTTTCAGTGTTTAAACTATCATGGTGAATACTAATATCAATAGCTTCAATTTTAACCTTTTCAAGTAATGAATTTTCATCAAAAAAATACGAAGTAATTCCTTTTTTTACCCACTGGTAATTGCTTTGAGATTTAACATATTCGTATGGCAAATCCGCACTCACATACTTCAAACACTTCACATCCTTTTCAATCAACCATTTTTTAAACGCTGTTTCAGAAAAAAACCAGGGCCACACCTGTGCAAAAGCTGAGGTAAAAGCAAAGATGAAGAGTAAGGTTGAAATCAATTTCATGGATACTAAATATAGCGAAAACAGTGAGGTTAGTTACGGGTTTCTATGAAATGTTTACAACACGAAATTAGAAAACCGATTCCGTACGGTCATCCCTCTCAATCTCCCTTCAAAGTGAGAAGACCAGTAGCCATTGCCTATATATCAAAAATCACACAGCGTTAATCTACCATTGCTAATCAAAAAGATGGCCTTGAAGCCTACGACTTCACCAACCCAATAAACGTCTCCCCCTCTTCCAATTCAGCGTTGAGTGCTTTGTTTGGATCCAATTTTCCAAACGCAATTTCTTTGGCTAAAACTTCATTGCAGATGTATTCTTTGTTTGATTCGATTGCCTGACGAACAAGATCGTTGGTGTCAATGGTGAGGTGTATGCGATCGTTGACTTCTAGTCCCGAATCTTTGCGTAAATTTTGAACTCGGTTGATGATTTCGCGGGCAATTCCTTCACGTTTTAATTCGTCAGTCAAAGTCACATCAAGTGCAACCGTCATGCGGCCTTCAGATGCTACTAACCAACCCGGAATATCATCTGTCGTAATTTCAAAATCTTCCATTTCTAAAATAATTTCTGCTCCGTCAATGGTTCCGTTCCAGCCGTTTTGCGATTCTATTTTTTGAATGTCTGCGTTGGTCCAATTTTTTGCCAGCTCAGTAATGGCCTTCATTTGCTTGCCGTATTTTTTACCAATGGTTTTAAAATTGGGTTTGATTTTTTTGACAATGATACCGTTGGTGTCTTCTAACAATTCAATTTGTTTGATGTTTACTTCAGATAATATTATCTCTTTTACATCTTCAATTCTACGGGTAAAATCTTTGTCTAAAACCGGAACCATAATACGTTGTAACGGCTGTCTTACTTTGATTTGCTCTTTTTTACGGAGCGATAAAACCATGGAAGAAACTTTTTGAGCAATGTCCATTTTCTCCTCCAAATCCAAATCTATTTCAGATGAATTTGAAGCTGGAATCAATGCCAAATGAACCGACTCAACTGAATGTCTTTTTGAAATTTTGTTGAGGTCATTAAACAATTGATCTAAATAAAACGGAGCTATTGGCGCACCAAGAATGGCAATAGTTTCCAAACATCTGTACAAGGTTTGATAGGCCGAAATTTTATCTGCTTCATACGATCCTTTCCAGAAACGACGACGACATAAACGCACATACCAGTTTGATAATTCATCGCTCACAAATTCCTGAATGGCGCGACCGGCTTTTGTTGGTTCATAATCTGCGTAAGCTTCATCCGCTGTTTTAATTAACGAATTCAGTTTAGACAAAATCCAGCGATCCATTTCAGGACGATTTTTGTACTCAATCTCTTTCTCTGAAAAAGAGAATCCATCAATGTTTGCATACAGAGCAAAAAACGAATACGTATTGTAAAGTGTACCAAAAAATTTGCGTTGAGACTCAACAATTCCGTCTTTGTCAAATTTGAGATTATCCCAAGGCTGGGCGTTGGTAACCATGTACCAGCGGGTAGCATCCGGACCAAACGTTTTCAGCGTATCAAAAGGATCAACGGTATTGTTTAACCGCTTAGACATTTTTTGTCCGTTTTTATCTAAAACAAGTCCGTTTGAAACAACATTTTTGTAAGCTACTGAATCAAAAACCAACGTACCAATCACGTGCTGTGTGTAAAACCACCCACGTGTCTGATCTACTCCTTCTGCAATAAAATCAGCCGGAAAATATTTGCGTGTATCAATGTTTTCTTTGTTCTCAAACGGATAGTGGAATTGTGCATACGGCGCGGCTCCAGAATCAAACCAAACATCAATCAAATCACTTTCACGTTTCATGGGTTTGCCTGATGCAGAAACTAAAATCAAATTGTCCACATAATTTTTATGCAGATCTACTTTTGCATAATTGCTGTCAGACATATCACCCACCACAAAATCTTTTAACGGATTTTCCTTCATCACACCTGCTGCAACAGCTCTGTCCACTTCAGTTTTAAGTTGTTCAACTGAGCCAACACAAATCTGTTCTGATTTGTCTTCTGAGGTCCAAACCGGAATCGGAATTCCCCAATAACGTGAGCGGGACAAATTCCAATCATTGGCATTTTTTAACCACTCTCCAAAACGTCCTTCACCGGTTGATTTTGGTTTCCAGTTAATAGTTCCATTTAGTTCAACCATTCTTTCACGATGATCAGAAACTTTGATGAACCAAGAATCTAACGGATAATACAAAACCGGTTTATCTGTGCGCCAGCAATGCGGATAATTGTGTTCGTATTTTTCAATTTTGAAAGCCTTGTTTTCAATTTTCAATTTCAATGTGATGCGCTCGTCAACACTCATGTATGCTTTCAAATCAGCAATGATGTGTTTGAGATTTTCTTTCTGTTTTGCTAATTCAAGTTCCGCTTCGTTTCCTTCAAGATATTCAGCTTTCACATATTCTCCTGCCAAACCAAAAATCGGATCTGAAACTTCTTTTCTGAATTTTCCTTGCAAGTCAACTAACGGAACCGGCGTACCATTTTCGTCTAACACCAACATGGGCGGAACACCGGCTTGTTTAGCAACAAAGGCATCATCAGCACCAAAGGTTGGTGCGGTGTGTACTATTCCTGTTCCATCCTCGGTTGTTACAAAATCTCCCGGAATAACCACGAATGCTTTGTCGGAATCATAATATGGTTTTGCGTAGGGGAGGAGTTGTTCGTATTTGATTCCGATCAGGTCAGAGCCTTTGCATGTGCCGAGAATACAGTATGGGAGTTTAGAGTCACCTGGACCATAAGTTATTTCGTCATAACTTTTCCATTCTTGATATTTGCCAGAAAATAATTTTGTAACCAGATCTCTTGCAACCACAACTAATTGTCGCGAATTTGTATACAAATTGTATGTATAAACAAGAGCATATTCTATTTTTGGCCCAACAGTCAGAGCAGTATTAGAAGGCAGCGTCCAAGGTGTAGTGGTCCATGCTAGCAGATAGGCGTCCCAGAGAAATTTATCTGAATTTTCAACTCCGAATCTTGAGATGACATCGGATTTATTAAGAGCCTTAAACTGCGCCACACAGGTAGTATCCTTTACATCCTTATAACAACCCGGCTGATTCAATTCATGTGATGACAAACCGGTTCCGGCTTTTGGTGAATAGGGCTGAATGGTGTAGCCTTTGTACATGAGATTTTTATTGTAGATCTCACGCAGCAACCACCAGACAGATTCCATGTATTTACTGTCGTAGGTGATGTATGGGTGTTCCATATCCACCCAATAACCCATTTTCAAGGTGAGGTCATTCCAGATATCGGTATATCGCATCACTGCTTCACGGCAGGCTTTGTTATAATCGTCTACAGAGATTTTGTGACCGATATCTTCTTTGGTAATTCCTAACTCTTTTTCCACTTTTAATTCAACCGGCAATCCGTGGGTATCCCATCCGGCTTTGCGTTTTACCTGATATCCTTTTAATGTTTTATAGCGGCAAAAAATATCTTTAATAGCCCGAGACATCACGTGGTGAATACCCGGCAAACCATTCGCTGAAGGCGGTCCTTCAGTGAACACAAAAGTTTTGTTGGCATCACGGGTTTCAATACTTTTTTGAAAGATGTTTTTTTCTTTCCAGTAAGTTAAAACTTCATCTGCTACGTTCGGCAAATTCAATCCTTTGTATTCGGTATATTTTGTGCTCATGTAAAATTGTTGGAAGGCGCGAAGATAATGATTTTCCTGCGCTTAAACGCACCCGGTATGTATGCGCAGGTGGCGACTTGCACATATGTGCGGAAATAAATCACAACAACGGATAGAAAGCATCTTCCAAATGCTCAAGTGTTTGCTCTTTACTATTTAAAATGATAGAGATAATATCAAAACGTGTTTCAACATCTAGATCTTTTTCATGGATATAAAAGTTGGCTGCTTTGATGAGTGCTTTTTGTTTCTTTTTTGTGACGGTAATTTCTGGTCCGGCTAAATAATTGCTGTTGCGGGTTTTAACTTCTACAATAATTAATTTGCCGTCTTGCATCGCCACAATATCTAACTCTGATTTTTTAAAAGTGTAGTTGCGTGCCAGTATCACGTAGCCTTTTTTCTGCAGGTATGCCGCCGCCATTTCTTCTCCTTCTTTACCTAATTCGTTGTGATCTGCCATAACCGGACAAAAATAACTTAAATTTGTATGTAACAACAGGTCATATTTTACGTTTCTACTATCATGAGAATTTCTGTTCTGATCGCTTTTCTTTTCTTGTTGCCCGCCTTGGCTAATGGTCAGAAATGGTCATCAAAAAGGAAATTCAGTACGCGTAAAAACACCCTGTATGTTTATTGGGGATACAACCGGTCAATTTACACAAAGAGTGATATAAATTTCGTTGGTCCGCAATACAATTTCATTGCTGAAAATGTAGCCGCATCAGACAGACCATCTAATAAACTCAACGAGTATTTTGCTCCAAACAAATTTACCATTCCGCAGTTCAATGTGCGCGTTGGATATTACTATGCTGATCATTGGGATTTTTCAATAGGGTATGATCACATGAAGTATGTCATGGATCCAAATCAGACACTTTATTTGAATGGGCACATTGAAACAAACAATAGTGAACTCAACGGTGATTATGATCAATCAACAGGCAAAATTCCAATTCGTTACGAAGACCTTCATTATGAAAACACCAATGGATTAAATTACATTTCAATTCAGCTTACCAATACAACACCGCGGTTTGAAACCCGTGACAGAAAATTTGCCATTCATCAAATTTTAGGCGGCGGCGGCGGGCCTGTGTTAACGCAAACAGGGTTCAATTGGGATGGAGTTGAGTACCAATCGGGCATGGCTATTACAGGTTATGGTTTGTCAGTACACGCCGGGGTGAGATTTGATTTTTTCAATCGCTTTTTTTTAATGTCTGATTGGTCAACGGGCTTTATTCATTTGCCACACAATAGAACAATTCAAAACGCACCTGACTATGCAAGACAAAAATTTGTTTTCGCTCAATGGGTATTAATGGGAGGCGTGTTTTTTTATATGCCGGCAATTAATGGGTGTGATTCATGTCCTGATTGGTAGACGCAAAAACAATCATTAATTTTACCACATGATTGATACGCACACTCATCTTTTTTTACCTGAATTTTCTGAAGATATTGAAGTCGTGATGCAACGCGCACAACAGCAAGGTGTGAGCAAATTTCTGTTACCTAATGTTGATATAGATACTATTGCACCCATGCATGCATTAGTTGATCAATTCCCTGAAACTTGTTTTGCCATGATGGGTTTACATCCGTGCAGTGTTACTGAAAATTTTGAGCAAGATCTTGTCATTATCAAAAACTGGTTTGCAAAAAGAAATTATTGTGCAGTAGGGGAGATTGGACTTGATTTGTATTGGGATAAATCTACACTTGCCATACAAAAACAAGCATTTATAATACAAACTGAGTGGGCAAAAGAAATGAGGCTGCCTGTTGTCATTCACGTGCGAGAAGCATTTGATGAAACGTTGGCATTGCTAGATAAAATGCACGATGAAAACTTATCTGGTGTGTTTCATTGCTTCACCGGAAGCATTGCACAGGCAAATCATATCATCTCGTATGGTAATTTTAAATTGGGTATTGGAGGTGTGGTGACTTTTAAAAACAGCGGATTAGATCAGGTAATAAAAGAAATTGACCTGAAACATCTGGTGCTTGAAACTGATTCGCCCTACCTTGCGCCGGTGCCTTACCGGGGTAAAAGAAATGAAAGCGGATATCTTCAATTAATTGCACAAAAAATTGCAGACATTAAAACCATAACGCTTGAAGAAGTGATTCAAACTACAACCAACAACGCTCTTGCAGTGTTTTCTACCGTAAAATAAACAAGACTTACCGTTGCCTCGTTTTAGCGTTTAACTTTGTAAAATCAATTGTTAATTTGTTCAAGAAATGAAAAACCCAAAGGTATTGATCATCTACACCGGTGGAACTATCGGCATGGTCAATGATCCTGAAAGCGGAGCGCTCAAGCCTTTTGATTTTGAACACTTGTATAATAGTGTTCCTGAACTTAGGCAATTTAATTACCGGCTTTCAGCTCATTCAATGAAGAATCCAATAGATTCCTCTGAAATGAATCCTGAGCTTTGGGCTGACATTGCGAAAACGATCTTTGACAACTATGATGACTATGATGGTTTTGTTGTGCTGCACGGCTCAGACACCATGGCGTACACCGCATCTGCATTAAGTTTTATGCTGAGTGGTATTAAAAAGCCGGTGATACTTACCGGATCACAATTACCCATTGGACAAATCAGAACCGACGGAAAAGAAAACCTGATAACCGCCATTGAAATTGCCGGAAAATTTGATACTGCCGGTGAGCCCATGGTGCAAGAAGTTGCGGTTTATTTTGAATTCCAATTATACCGCGGCAATCGCACAAGTAAACAAAGCACCAGCAATTTTGAAGCGTTCAACAGTTATAATTATCCCCTGTTGGCTGAGGCGGGTGTAGATATTAAATTCAACGAGGCTGCGCTATTGCGTAAAGGGTTCCAAAAACTTGAAATTTTCGCGAAACTTAACAATCGCGTGGGCTTAATTAAGCTTTATCCGGGTATGCCAATTGAGGCTTATGCATCAGTAATTGACATAAAAAACACAGATGGGGTAGTGATTGAAAGCTTTGGAAATGGCAATACATTTACTTCAGTAAGTTTTGAAAAGATGTTGGCTGATTATATGGCGGCAGGAGGATTAATACTCAATATTACCCAATGTGGCAAAGGAACCGTCAGTCCGGGAAAATATGAAACCAGCCTCATGTTTGTGCGCTTGGGTGCCATTTGCGGGTACGACCTCACAACTGAAGCCGCCGTAACCAAAATGATGTGTGTATTGGGCAGATTCACAGATATTTCAGACCGCAAAGCGTGGCTGGCTAAAAATATGTGCGGAGAATTTACTCTTGCTTAACCATGTTATCATTAGTTGAAAAATAGTTGTCAATCGTTGATAAAAAAGAAAAATTTGTACTTTAGCACCTCGCTTTCAAAAAATGAAGCGATTTTATTAAAACCAGTGAATAATAAATTTAAATAAGCAACAATGAAAAAAGTATTTGCATTCTTAGCAATTGCAGGGGTATTGACCCTCGGAATTACCAGTTACGCGCAGACAGAGACCGATTCTACTGTCGTTGACACCAACACGACTTCAGCAGTTGAGCCGGTACAAGGCGGTGAACAAAACCCTGCAGCAGCAGCACCAGCAACTGAAAACGACGGTGATTTCTCTCTAAGTACTGAATTTAAAGTACGCTTTATTGAGGGTGATCCAATTTGGATGGCGCCGGTATTGGTGTGTTTGATTTTTGGGTTGGCACTGGTAATTGAGCGTATTGTTTATTTAAATCTTGCAACTACCAACACGAAAAAATTGCTTGAAAAAATTGAAGCTGCGTTAAAATCAGGGGGCGTTGAAGCTGCTAAAGAAGTTTGCAGAAATACGCGCGGACCGGTAGCCTCTATTTTTTATCAGGGACTTGATCGTGCTGATGAAGGAGTTGACATGGCTGAAAAAGCGGTTGTGTCTTACGGTGGTGTGCAAATGGGTCTCTTAGAAAAAGGACTTTCATGGATTTCACTTTTCATTGCGCTTGCACCTATGTTAGGTTTCTTGGGTACTGTAATTGGTATGATTCAGGCTTTTGATGCGATTGCTACTGCAGGAACAATTTCTGCGTCAGTTGTAGCGGGTGGTATTAAAGTGGCCCTCTTAACAACGGTATTCGGTTTGATCGTTGCGATTATTTTGCAAATTTTCTACAATTACCTGCTGTCAAAAATTGATAGCTTGGTTAACAATATGGAAGATGCGTCAATTTCACTGGTTGACCTCATCTACAAACATAAAAACGGGTAATTAATCAATCTACTTTAAAGGTATGAATTCAAAAGTTTTTAGTCTTGCATCTTCTATCGTGGTTATTGCCCTGCTTGTTATTGGCGCAATACTGGGGTGGAATGCAATGAATACCGAAGCAACACTTGACCCCATTACCTTGCAGGTGACTGGCGATTATAGTGCTGTTAGTACTTCTGTGAACTACACCATGTTTTTGATGTACGCCAGTTTTGCATTGGTGGCCGTATTTATGGTTTGGGGTATTATCATTAACCCTCGTAAGTTTGTTTCTTCTGCAATTGGCGTAGGTATTATGCTGGTAATCTTTATTATTTGTTACAGCATGGCGAGTAGTGAACCTACCGGTGGTTTAGCTAAAACTCCGGGCGCAACAGAATTCTGGATTAAATGGAGTGATGTAGGTGTGTTGCTCACCTTTACTCTTTTTGGTCTGGCAATTTTATTGTTGGTGTTACAGGCTGTTCGTAGTCTAGTATCTGCAGTTACAAAATAATATTAAATAAGACCTGATTATGTCAAAAAGAAAAGTAGAAGAAATCAATTCAGGATCCATGGCAGACGTGGCTTTCCTTCTGCTTATCTTCTTCCTGGTTACTACTACAATGGAGGTAGATGCCGGTATTAGCCGTAACTTACCTTTGAAAAGAGACACGGAGATTGATATAGATCCGCCTAAAGTACACGATCGTGATATTTTGGTTGTGATGGCTAACTCACAAGATGAACTGCTGGTTGAAGGTGAATTCATGAATATTGAAGACCTAGAAGAGAAGGTGAGAGATTTTTATACTGTAAACATTAACGGAGAGCGCGATTTAACCATGCCTGCGTATGAACAAGTGAATCAGAATGTTTGTGCGACTAAAATTGCTGAATTCCAATTACAACTGGAAGGAGCTAATGCAGCCACCACGGAATTTTTGAACGGGGAAATTGCTAAGTGGGAAGATAAGATGGCGTTGGTTAAAGAGATTGGTCCTTATCAAGAGATGTCCAACTCAGCCTTTATTCAATTGAAAAATCAATCCGGTACTACTTATGGTTTGTACATTCAAATTCAGGATATTTTGAAGAAAGTAGTGAATGAACTACGTGATGAAAAATGTCAAGAATTATGGCAAAGAGGTTTGAAAGAACTGGATAAAGAAAGCGAAGACGATAAGAAAAAACTGGAAATGCTTCAAATTTTGGTTCCTGAAAGAATTATTGAAGCAAAAATTGTGATTTAATACTATGGGAAAATTTAATAAAGGAGGAAGTAAAGGGTTGCCTGCATTAAGCACCGCGTCTTTGCCTGACATTATTTTCATGCTTTTGTTCTTCTTCATGGTGGCTACAACAATGAAGGAAGTGGATATGCAGGTTGAGGTGAAAAAACCGGGTGCATCACAGGCAGAGGAGTTGGAAAATAAAGACATGGTTGATTTTGTTTATGTTGGTTTTCCAATGAATTCAAGTGAAGGTACTGAGCCACGTATTCAGTTAGATGACCAATTAGCCTTGGATTACTCACAGGTTGGTCCCTGGAAATTATCAAAAGCACGCGAGGGTAGAACAGTATTTGACATTGTTACTTCACTGAAAGTACATGAAGATGTTGGTATGCGCATTGTGTCTGACATTAAAGAAACCTTGAGAAATATTGATGCGGTAAAAATTAATTATTCTGCTGACAAGCGTTAATTAATGCAGAAAGAAATAGCATTTAGCCCGTTCATTTGAGCGGGCTTTTTTATTTATACTTGTGCCAAGTCAGGCCAGTAAAACAAGACAATAATTTGCGTGGCGTTGAATAAAAAATGGAAAATCATTCCATAGATTAATCTACCAGAATAAAGTCTGAGATATCCTAATAAAGCGCCCATACAGGTCATTGCAATTAAGTTGATGGGTTGCCAGTGAATGCCCGCAAAAAGTAATGCAGAAAACCAGACTATAAAATGTGGATTTAAATTAGATAATTTCAGGTATGAAAATAAAACACCTCTGAAAACTAATTCTTCTCCAATAGCAGGCAATAACGCAAAAACCAAAACAGACAGCATCACCAAACCGGTTGATGGTTGCGTGAAAAGCTCAAACACATCTTGTTGTCTTGCGTATTCTGCTTCAATGATATGATAAGCATTAGCTTGTTCAAAAAGATAAAAACCAAATTGAGCCAAATAATCAGTTATCATCATGCCGGGCACGGTAACGGCAAGTGCAATGAAAAAATATTTCCAACTGAATCTGGTGTTTTCAATCAAATTTTTAAACGAGGATTGTATGGCGCGTAGAAAAACAAATACCACACCTAAATGCATGATGGCGTGGGTAATTCCGGTGAGAAAAACAATTAACCAAGCAGGCGCCTCTGCGTTGGGGTCAGCTTGTGATGAGAAATAATTCATCAGCACCAATTGTGAAACTAATTGTCCAAGAAAACCACCGGCAAAGTACATGAATACAAACAAGAGTAGTATGTGACTTTGACTAAAATTGGGTTTCATTATTGAAGGATTAATTTTCGTTCAGCGTCCAGCTTGAGTAGAATAAAAAACATCACAGAAAACGACATAACCGAGGACCCTCCATAACTAAAGAAAGGAAGCGGAATACCAATTACAGGCGCAAGACCAATGGCCATGCCCACGTTAATCATAAAGTGATAAAAGAAAATGCCCAAGGTGCAATAGGCAAATATGCGTGTAAAATCAGATCGCTGTCGTTCAGCAATAATGATAATTTTAATGAGGAGAAAGGCATAAATCAAGACTAAAAAGGCTGACCCTATAAAGCCATGTTCCTCACTCCAGGTACAAAAAATAAAATCAGTACTCTGCATGGGTACGTGTCCCTGGTTTTCATTCGCCAGCGTGGCTTTCATATAACCCTTACCAAAAAATCCACCGGAACCAATGGCGGCTTTTGCGCGGTTGATATTATATCCTTTACCGTCTGGATCATCTATTTTACCCAGCACCAAATCAATCCGTTCTTTTTGGTGTGACATCAAAATTTTTGAATAACCAATCTCAATAAAATTTACAAATATCACCGCAACAACCAAACTACCAATCAATGAGCGATACAGCGGTGGACGATTGCGAGGCAATACCATGGCGCGAATGATGAAGAAAAATATCAGACCCAAAAGAACTAATGAAATAATAATGCCCGCCTTACCACTTAATTTAATCACTAAGCCGGGCACCATGAAAGATGAGTCGGCAACTATTAAGGTAATCACCGCGATAATGACAGCCACAATAATAAATAATAAGATATTGCCGGCATACCCTTCACGATAGAGAACTAAAATAAATGAAGTAAACACGATGAAAGTTCCGGCGTCAGGTTGCATTAAAATTAATCCGGCAGGAAGGAGTAATAAAAGATACAAAGGAGAAAGCCCTCTGATGTTTGAAAGACTTCCAAAAAGTTTTGATTTATTATTTCGTGCTGCTAAGCGATGATGATCACTTGTGCTGAGATATTTTGCAAGCGCTAATGAAACACCAATCTTGGCAAATTCAGCAGGCTGAATACCAAAACTTCCAATACCAAACCAGGCGCGTGCACCATGTACCGGGGGCGTAAACAACACAAAGACGAGCAGAACAATGGTTATCCAATAAAACCAATAAGCATACTTTTTTATAAAACTTGTTTCAAGAAATAGAATAGCGACACCTAAAAAAATTGAAACCCCAATCCAGGTAATTTGTTTTCCGTGCTGGGTAATCTGATCAAATAATCCCGGATGTTCAGGATCATATACTGAGGCATAAATATTGATCACACCAAGTATGGTGAGTAATAAATAAACTCCCACCATGCTCCAGTCTAAACTAGCAAAACTATTTTCACTTTGACCTCTCAACGACGGCGTTTTTTTGGTTGTTTTGGTGGCAGAATATCGCTGGCATCCGGAATAAGATTTGCATTCAAAATGCGATTTTCTTTTACTGTATCTGAAACCGTTCCGGTTAAATATTTTTCAATCATCAAACTGGCAAGCGGGGCAGCCCAGGTACCGCCAAAACCTGTGTTCTCAATGTAAACATAGATAGCAATTTTTGGATTATCCATTGGAGCAAAAGCGGTGAAAATGGAGTGGTCAGTCATTTGGTGGGTGACTCCGTTAATCCGTTTAAAGTTTTCAGCCGTACCGGTTTTTCCACAAATTGCTATGCTGTCTAATTTGGCCCTGCTCCCTGTACCACCCGGTTCATGCACAACCCGATACATGCCATCAATGATAGGGGCAAACCACTGTGAATCCACCATGCAATAATTTTTCTGATAGTAAATGTCCGGAATTGGTCCACCGTCAATTGATTTAATAAAGTGAGGATAATGGTAGTAACCTCTATTGGCAATAATGCAGGCAAGATTCGCCATTTCAAGTGATGTCACCAGCACCTCTCCTTGCCCAATTGCAATGGAATAAATACTTTCAAATTGCCAACGATATTGCCCATGGTAATTATCATAAAATGCAACATCAGGCACGTAACCGCGCACGTGTCCGGGGAAATCAACATTAAGACCAGATCCAATTCCAAAACTTTTCACATACTTGGTCCACACCTCTAATCCTATGGCCGCATCTTTAAAACCATTAGTTGATTTTCCTTGGTGAATAATGCGTTTGGTAATTTGATAGAAATAAGGATTGCAAGACATCTTCACGGCATCACTTACTGAGCCGGCAGAACCGTGATTGTGACATCCCACTAAATTTTTATTACACGGAAAACCTGATTCAGGTGTTATTACACCTTCTTGCATGGCAATAAGCGCCATAATTAATTTAAAAGTTGAACCCGGAGGATAAGTTGCTCCCAACGCACGGTTATACAAAGGCAACAACGTGTCTTGATGAAGTTGCGTGTAGTTTTCACCCAGTCGTCTACCAACTAATAAATTGGGATCATAGGTTGGAGCAGAAACCATAGCTAATATCTCTCCTGATTCCGGTTCAATGGCAACTACGCAGCCCAGTTTGTTTTGAAATAAACGCTCACCATAGGCTTGTAGTTCCCAATCAATACCCAGTGAAATGCTTTTGCCTTGCTCGGCAAGGGTGTCATATTTTCCGTTTTCATAACGTCCGGTTTCAACACCAATAGCGTCTTGCAAATAATATTTTACACCCCTTTTTCCGCGCAATAGTTCTTCATAAGATCGTTCAATACCCATTCTGCCGATAAAATCACCCGACTTGTAATATGGGTTTTTACCAATGTCTTCATCATTCACTTCATTCATATAACCCAACACGTGGGCTCCGCATTTCTTTGGATAGACACGCAGTGTTCGTTCAGCTTCAAATATTCCGGGATACTTATATAATTCAGGCGCAATGAGTGAAAATTCATCAGGCGGAATCTGCGTAACTAAATCAGATGCTTTGCGCTTGCTGTACTTGCGCGCGGCATTCATTTTTTTTACATATTCATCCATTGAAATATCTAGCAATTTTACCAGTGAAACACTGTCAATATCTATTGCCTGATTAGGTACCACGCGCAAATCGTAATACACTACGTTGCTTATCAATTTTTCTCCGTTGCGGTCGTAAACCACACCACGTGCGGGCTGGGTGATTACTTTGTTTTCAGAAATTTCTGCAGCACGATCTTTCCACTGATCATCTATTACCTGCATGTAAAAAAGTCTCACCAGAAAAATGAACGAAACCAAAATCACCATGAGGGCAATGATATATTTTCGGCTGTCGTTATTCATCGTTTAGAACGGGTGTAGAAAAGATACTGCAAAAGAACAATTAACACAAGAGAGAAAATGGTGCTGAAAAATGTTTTCGCAATCAGAAGAAGAATTGAATCAAAACTAAAAATTTCAATGGTAAAAAACCAAAGATGATGAATGACTAAAAATAAAGTTGCGTAAGAGAAGAACCAGAAAACACCCATGTCATGAATAGTTGGGAACAGCGATGAATCATACCCGTCACGCGGCTTGATGTAACGCAGAATGGTTGGTCTGAAATAGCCTATCACTAAGGTCGCTGAGGTATGTAAGCCAAACGTATTACTAAAAGCATCTACAGAGATGCCAACCACAAAAGCAATGATAATGGTAGTCAATACACCCAACTCAAATGGTAAGACTAAAATCAACAAAGGGTATACCATTGGATTTACAAATTCATGTACTTCCATATTGTTCACAACCAAACCTTGGATGAGTACAACCAGAATAAAAACCAGAATATATTTTAGCCAGCGATTATTCATTTTCAAGTAATCTTAGTTCCAGATCTTGTTGCTCTTGCTGCATGAGGTTTTTGATCACGTATACATGATAAACGGCACTGAAATTTACCGCCAGTCTAATGTTTACATCCCAGGTTTGTTTGCCATCTTGTGAGATCAATTCTTCAACAATTCCAACCGGCAATCCAATTGGGAACATGCCACTGCCGCCACGGGTTACTACGGTATCACCAACAGCAATATCAATATCTCTGTTTACCCCGTTAACCTGTGCTATGTCATGGTCCATGCCATCCCATTTGAGCAACCAGTGTTCATTATTTTTTTTCAGTTTAACCGGGATGTTGATGTTTTCAGATAGCACAGTTTTTACTATTGAAAAATGTTCAGACACATCAAGCACAAAACCTACAATACCCTTGTCTGAAATTACTCCCATACCATTTTCAATACCGGCGTCAGAACCTTTGTTGAGTGTGAAAAAATTGTTTCTTTTAGTATCAGTGCTGTTAATTACCTCTGCCGGAAAATATTCGTACTGCTGCTTATATAAGGTATCATTCACGTAATAAATTCTGCCTTGCAATTGATAGAAACTTTCAGGCATACGATTACGCAGTACGGCGTTCTCATAGCTCAGGCGCTCATTGGCATCAGTAAGACTGAAGTGTTTGGTGATATTGTGTTTCTTCTCAACAAACCAACCCACAACCGCTGATGAGGTATTGAAAAGTTTAGCGCGATGATAATGCTTAGAATTGAAAAAGATACCAAGCACAAATATCTGCAACACTACCAGGATTAGAAAATCCCTGAATCGTCGGAGAAATTTGAACAGGTTGCGCATTCTGCATGGTGCTTAATTTGGTACAACTTAGCGCATCAAGAACTGGAATCGGCCAATATTTTTCAGCGCAATGCTTGTTCCGCGTGCTACCGCTCTCAAAGGATCTTCAGCAATGTGTACCGGTAGTTTGGTTTTCATGGAAATTCGTTTGTCCAAACCGCGCAACATTGAACCACCACCGGCCAAATAAATTCCGGTTTTGTAAATATCAGCAGACAATTCAGGCGGTGTCATTTCAAGTGCACTGAGAATAGCTTCTTCTACTTTACTAATACTTTTATCAAGTGCATGCGCAATTTCAGAATAGGTAATGAGAATTTCTTTTGGAATACCGGTCATTAAATCTCGTCCGCGTACGGCATAAGGAGGCGGGGCCTGATCACCCAAGTCAGTAAGCGCTGAGCCCACTTCAATTTTAATTTGTTCAGCGGTGCGTTCACCAACCAGAATGTTGTGTTGACGACGCATGTACTCTTCAATATCACTGGTGAAATCATCTCCAGCAACACGAATAGATTTATCACAGACAATACCACCCAATGCGATAACGGCAATTTCAGAAGTACCACCACCAATGTCAATGATCATGTTGCCCATTGGCTCTTCAACATCAATTCCAATTCCTATTGCTGCGGCCATGGGTTCATGAATCATGTACACTTCTTTTGCTCCGGCATGTTCAGCCGAGTCACGTACCGCACGTTTCTCAACCTCTGTAATACCTGAAGGAATACAAATAACCATGCGCAAAGAAGGGGAGATGAGTTTGCGTTTGCTGGTTATCATCTTTATCATACCACGGATCATTTGTTCAGCTGCCTGAAAATCTGCAATCACACCATCTTTCAGCGGCCTAATGGTTTCAATCAGTTTGTGGGTTTTACCGTGCATCTGTTGTGCAACCTTTCCGATAGCAACTATTTTGCCGGTTTGAATGTCTTTGGCCACAATTGAAGGCTCGTCAACAACAACTTTGTCATTCATGATGATAAGTGTATTAGCCGTTCCCAAGTCAATGGCAATCTCCTGTGTTAAAAAATCAAATAACCCCATGTCTGTTTTCTTTGTCCTATTTTACTGAATTTTCTTGTTTTAGTTACTCTGTTACAGAGCTTTTTAGACTAATGGCTAAATTCTAATGTTTAAAATGTCGGTTACCTGTGAACACCATGCTTAAGCCGTGTTCGTTGCAATAATCGATTGAAAGCTGATCTTTCACTGATCCGCCCGGCTGCACCACAGCAGTTATTCCGGCCTTATGCGCAATTTCAACGCAATCAGGAAAAGGGAAAAAAGCATCTGAAGCCATAACCGCCCCGTTCAAATCAAAACCGAAAGAATTTGCTTTATGTATTGCCTGACGCAATGCATCAACGCGTGATGTTTGTCCGGTTCCGCTAGCAAGTAATTGTTTGTTTTTAACCAAGACAATGGTGTTAGATTTAGTGTGCTTGACCAGTTTGTTGGCAAACAGCAAATCTTCAATTTCAGATGTGCTTGGTTTGGTATTAGTGCGACTTTCAAGGTTTGATGCATTCTCTGTGATTGCATCGCGGTCTTGTTCTAATACTCCATTGAGAGCGGTGCGGAATAATTTAGCAGACAATGCAACCGGTTTTTGTATCAGAATTACGCGGTTCTTTTTTTCTTTGAGAATTTCTAAGGCTGCGGTGTCATAACCCGGCGCAATAACCACTTCACAAAAAAGCTCGTTCATTTCTTTTGCCGTTGCAACATCTATTTTTGTGTTGGAGATTAAAATTCCGCCAAATGCTGAAACCGGATCTCCGGCAAGTGCTGCAAGATATGCTTCAGATAGGGTGCTGCGACTTGCAAATCCGCATGCGTTGTTGTGTTTCAGAATTCCAAATGATGGCCCGTCTTTTTTATAATCTTCCATCAAATTCACCGCAGCATCAACATCTAGCAAATTATTGTATGATAATTCTTTGCCGTGTAACACATCAAACATAGCATCTAAATCACCATAGAAAACGCCCTGTTGATGAGGGTTTTCACCGTATCTTAAAATTTTTGAAACAGCAATGCTTTCTTTGAAAACCGGTTTTTTATTTTGATTGAAATAACGGAAAATCTGGCTGTCGTAATGAGAAGAAACGTGAAAAGCAAACATGGCAAATTCTGTGCGTTGTTCATGTGTTGTTTCTGCAGATGATTTAAGAATTTCAAGCAAGGCGGGATACTGATCTTTAGAAGGAATTATGACCACATCATCATAGTTTTTCGCCCCGGCACGAATGAGAGAAATGCCGCCAATGTCTATTTTCTCAATGATGTCAGCATGTGAAGCGCCTGATGAAACTGTTTTTTCAAAAGGATATAAATCTACAATGACAAGATCAATTTCCGGAATTTTATATTCTGTCATTTGTTGCTGATCAGTGGAATTATCACGACGGCCCAAAATGCCGCCGAAAACTTTTGGATGAAGTGTTTTCACACGACCACCCAAAATGGAAGGATAGGATGTCAAATCTTCAACACGCTCAACAGGTATTTGGAGGTTCTCAATAAATTCTTGTGTGCCTCCTGTAGAATAAATGACTACTCCGTAACGGTGCAAATGCCTGACAATAGGCTCAAGCCCATCTTTGTCATAAACAGAGATTAAGGCGCTTTTAATACGTTTTTTATCCGCCATGAATGCGATTGATTTTGTTTCCGGTGAAGATATTATTCCTTGCCGTTGCCAAAGGTAGAATTTTGCATCCGATTAATGGTCAAGCGAAAGAAATGAAATAAGGATTTTTTAATAAGTGAGATGAATTGTTAATTATTCGTCAGCCGTAAAAATTAGTCTAAGGTAAAACAGATTGTTCTAATGTTCTAATAGTAAAATGATCTGCATCTATTTCAGCATTCACACCAATTGGCAAGGTAAATTTAGGAGACATGTGACCAAAGGTAGCGCCCATGTATACTGGAATTGCAAGTCCTTTGAAATGTTGTTCTAACACTTCTTGTAAGGTGAAAGATTTCTCAGGTTCCTCTGGAAAACATTTATTGAAAGAACCAAAAACAATTCCTTTTGCCTGATCAAAAATTCCTGCTTGTTTCATTTGCCAGAACATGCGATCAATCCGATATGGTTCTTCATTGGTTTCTTCAAGAAAAAGAATTTTGTCTTTCCAATCAGGTTCGTATGCAGTTCCAATCATGGAAACCAGCACAGTGATATTACCTCCAAGCAGTTCACCTTGAGCTTTACCGGGGCTGAGTGTAATTAAGTCTTTCTTGTAATCATCCGGATTTTGCATGGTATACGGAGAACCAACCGCGATAGCTTTTGTAACCTGTATGGTTGAAAAATCAGTCCATGTAGAATAGCCACAAGGGCCGTGATATGTGATGATTCCGGTTTTTTTGTAAACTGCATTCACTAGTGAAGTAATATCAGAAAAGCCAATTAATATTTTTGGGTTTTGAGTTATTACGGTGTAATCAATTAAATCAAGAATGCGAGCACAACCCCAGCCACCACGCATAGTTAAAATTGCTTTTACATTGGTGTCACGATAAAACTCCGTCAACTCGTCAGCGCGCATTTGATCAGTGCCGGCAAGATATCCAAAGCGTTCATACAAGGTTTTACCCAGAACAGTTTTGAAACCTAATTCAGCAAGCCTTGAGGTTATTCTGTCAATAGTTTCAGGTTCATAAATTGCACCGGCCGGACCGGTTATGGCAATGGTGTCTCCTTTGAGTAATGCCTTGGGAAGAATTTTTTTCTTGGTTGAATTTTCAACATCATTATTAGCCAATTTATTCACAGACGAAAACGAAGGCAGGACCAATCCTGCAATTCCTAGGCCGGTGATGTTTTGTATAAATTTTCTTCGTTTCATTAGGCTATATACGCCAAAGGGTGATGTGTAAATTTAGGGAAATTGGATGAGGCGGCAAATTCTATGGCTCTGGCTCAACTTGCAAAGGAGGTTGAGAGTGTATCTTCAGTCTCAACTCACCATCGTAGCGTCTCTGACGCGGGTTGTGATTGAATACATTCACTACTGCTAATTTATTTTAAAAATGGGTAAGTTGAAGGGTTCAATTATTCTGAAATATTCTTTTGATTTTTGATTACTTGAGAAATAAAATTTCCTTTTCTCCTGTCAATTGCTGAAGTGACATATGAATGAGGATAAAAGAATATTTTGTTATTTACCTGCAAACCAGGTTTATTAAAAAAAACATTTTTTTCATCCTCCAATTCAATATGCCACTTGGAGTTTGCTATGTTTAATTTATACACAGCAGCGATATAGCTTGCAATTTGGTCACATAATTTAAAATCAATTTTTCTGTCTGTTGAATTGAAAAATTGGAGCATAAAATTCTCGAGGACGTCGATAGATTCTATAGTATTGTCTAAACACTTGCTTACCTCATAAGGTAGTTTCTTCTTTAAATTCGAAATTTTTTCATCAATGTTGGTTATCCACCATTCAAATTGCTCTTGATTTTGATTCATTGTTTATTATGGAATTATTGTAATATTAATATTTGCGGCTTCTAAAAGCTGTCTAAGGGGCTGACTTAAGTCACATCCCTTGAATACCCATTCAATTTCCCAACCATCGACATTAACCAAATACGAATCTGCTATTATTTCGTTTCGTATTGCCTGTGTTGCGTATACTCTACCTGATTCGTATGATTTAATTTCCACTGCTTTTAATAAGGCAGGGTCAGCAATATCCAGTCTTCGAATTTGACTTCCAGCATTAATTGTGTACTGATGATTTCCCCAACCTATTGAATTAATGTAATCCACTTCAATCTGTCTAGCAATATTGGCTTTGTTAATATTGGCATTATATATATTACTCCATGCCTGGTAATTTATAGCATCTTCACCCCTATATAATTTGTATTGTGCCCAACGTTCGGATTTATGTTCTATTGTCCCTGGTAGATAATATGCTGGCGGTGAGTTTGAAATTGACTCATACAATTGTTCTAATTCTTGCTGGGTGGCGTTTATTACTTCACTTGGTAACAAATTATCCCTCCTCCCAATCCCCGCAGTCCCATCCTGCTTCTTCACCACCACCAACTCATCCGTTTCACTCAACCCATTTTCACCAATTTTATACTCAACCTGCCCCAAATCATCAACCACCTCACTTGATTCAAAACTATCAAACCAACGGTTGGCATCTTCAATGATCAAGATCCCGTCATCACTCACTGATGCCAATGTCAATGCTCCATGTTGATTTGAATTATATACTAATTTTCTTATATCATCTCCAAGTATTTCAAAGCCTTCATGCAGATGATTTTTTACTTTTATGAAAAACGTGAGACATTCAGAAGATAATTTTTCAAATGCCTTTGCACCTTTGTTAAATGCACTAACCCACTTGGCTTTTGAGACGGGAAAAATTGCTGAGATTATTGCGGCAATTTGCCTTCCTAGAAATTCTTGTCGCTGAAATTCGTTCATGGACATCCAGGATTCTAATACAGAATTTAAATAATCAAGTAATGGATTGGGATTTGCAATACCAAATGTGACTAATGGCGCAATAATAGCTAACACTTTTTTAACGCCCTCCCACACGATTGTTCTGGTATTGGCATTGCAAACCATTTCAGCCAGCATGGCCATTGCAAGACCAATACCACCAATTTCGTTCACAAAACCATTCCAAACTCCACACATGAAAGCAAATGATTTCTGTTTTGCCTCAATGTTCAGTGAAAAAAAATCAGTGCCGGTTGACACAGCAGCATAAATACTAAATGCTAGATCGTTATATTCTTGTTCAGTTGGATCCCAATATTCAGGCGGTATCAATGCTACTGAAAATAGATAGTCAACCATTTGACCAATTCCCTCTGCACCCATATTGAGAGCATCGCACATTAAATCTCCAAATAACTCAAGAGAACAGGAATTGTTAGCAACAATCTCAGCATCCGTATCTGCGAAATAATAACCTGCAACCGGAGTTGATTGCTCAACATAGTGATCACGTCCGTCGTACACAAATTCGTATTCTGAGTATCCGACACAATCACCATATTCAACGTAATAACGATAGTGAACAAGATCACCAATATTGGAAAATTCAAAATCTGAAAATATTATATCTTCTATGTCTCTGATTTTTAGCGATTCATTCTGACTCTGTTCCCGCGCAATAAATTCATCTCTGTTGACGTAACCCACCACAATATCATCTCCTCTTCTGTTAATGGTTATTCCACAGTAAATAATACCTTCCAACTTGAAAGAACGGATACTTTCTGCTACAATTAAATCTGTGTATGCTGATGTTATTACCGGTCTTAATTGTGCATTTAACCATGAATAATTAGTTGATGCATAATAATATTCAGCAGTGTAATCAATTTCCAATAATTTTACTTCGTCATCTGGTGACACACTGGTGAGTGCCCAATCTGTTCCTGTCTGACATTCCGTTTCAGTTAACGTATGACATTGAGCCTCATTATTAAGAATGTCGTATACAACTATATCTCCAGACTGACATTCTCTGCCGGTAGCATTTATTTTATAAGTAGAGGGAATATTTCTAAAGAGCGTGTCTATACTACCATCTGGAGAGATTGCTGCGTATGAAATGAATCCAGCTTCATTAGTAGGGTCATTTACAAACCTTGAATAAGGAGTTAAATCGATATTTTTTACAAATGAAGTTGAACCCGTTCTTTCAAGAATTTGGATAGTACCATTGGTTTTGATTTGGTTTTGTGGGAATACACCGGATCTTAAAGTATAATATCCGTCTTCATGGATGGGATGACCAATTATGCGGAATCCTTTTAATTTACCATCACTGAAATAATAATCTGTTATGTAAGACATAACACTTGTTGGCAACTCAATGTAATGATTGAACTTGCTGTAAAATGCCTGACTACAGTTAAAACTGACGGTGCCTGAAGACTGGATCGGTTCTTCTGAAAATAAATCAGCAATAAAACTGAAACTTGAACCATGCTCCCCCCCCTCCTCATCATCCAAAAACGAAAACGCCGGAAGCGGTGAGTGAATGTGTTGCCACTGTTTTTGTGTGAGGTGTGTCCCCCCTGAGTAGTCAAGCAAGTTGGGGGTGGTGCCTTGCGCAATTTGAGGGAAGGTATGTTCCAATGAAAAAATTCCGTGAGCTAATTCATGGGCGGCGGTGATGGCGTTTTCTCCGGTTTTTAAAAATCCAAGTGCTTTGCCGCGCACCATGTAGCCTTCTAGTTCGGCCTCGTAAAATTCTGGTATAATGAATAGGTAATATTTGTTTTGATGATCGGCTGAATCACTCTCAAAATATTGCTCACGCAGCAAGCGCATTTCATCTGAATAGTGTGACACCAAACTGATATCACCGTTCTGAAGTTTACCGTCAGCGTTGAGATCCCAGGTAGTTGAGTTGTAATTTTCTGCTATGGTTACGTTGAATGTTACGTTTGCCTGTGCGTAAATTTCGTTGAGTTGATTTTCTATGTTTTCTATCTGTGAAAGTGTCGCTCCGTTAACCGGAACAAGCACCACATCAAATGAAATTTCTTCCAATACTTTCACCCATAATTTTCCAATGCGCAGTTCATTATCTTTTGCGTAAACGTAGCATGAACTGCTCATGCCATCAAGCAGAATTTTGTAGGTAGTGTCATTGATTTCTTCTGCGGTGAGTTGTCTCTCTGATCCGTTTTCAAGTGCAACAAAACTTAAACCGCTAAGTTGATTTTCACTTTTGATGCTTGCAATGACATAATCACTTTGATCAGGAGCCAGAGATTTATAGGCAACAAAATAATTAGTAGAATCAAGCAAGCGAATCACTTCATAATTACTGATCCATGCTGCGTATTCTTTTTTATCAAAACCAAATTCTTGTTCATCGTACACTTCAAAATCTATGCGATAATCTTTGGTGGCGGCAAGATAATCTGAACTGTAAACCAAAGTACTCACCACGCTATAAGTGCCGTCAGCATTAAAGGTGTAGATCATGCCTTCGTCATCTTGAATAATGATGGGTTCACCGTTTTGAAAATTAAAACTCTGGGCAACTCCATCAACCCAAACGGTAATTGAAGTAGAATCATTCCATGAAAAATCAGTGATGGTTCCATCAACAAAATAATCGGGCTGCGGAATCACGTTTTCATAAATCCACTGATCCATGCCTTGGGTAATGGCTTCCACTTTTCCGCTTCGTACCATCAGATATTCATCCACCAGAATATCATCAAATTTTACGCGCAGATTAATGAGCGCAAATCCAACTTGAATTTTTCCCGTTCCGCTATAATGTCCGGGTTGTAAAACAGGATCAAGTGGTTGAATATCGGTGACCAACATTTCAAATTGACCAATGGTAAAAGTCATGCCGGCTATGGCGTTGGTAAGTGGTGTGATGGTTGCATCAAGGGGTGGTGTGGTGGTGCTTCCGCAAGCATAATCAGGTACAGGTTGTGTAGTGAAAACTGAAACATTGCTCCACTCACTTTCAAAATCATCATCAATGCAACCTTTCACTCTGCACTCATATTGTGTAGCTGGTTCAAGCTGATAAATTTTTAATTCACCCGTTGTTGATTCATACGGAAACCACACGTAATTTGGATTTCCGGTTTTGCGCAGCTCTAATTTATAGTGTGTAAAAGTTGATGAGACATTCCACCACGCATACCCCACGCGGGTTCCAATGCCGTTTGAGTTTAATGTGAGTGTGATACCATCGGCTACAGATGATGCAATATTCCCGTAGGTAAATGTGCAGACAGATGAATAACCATTGTTTCTAAAAAAATCATGTCCATCCATATCCTGCGCGCGCACTCGCCAAGCGTACGACATACCAATTTGCAACTGCGGTTCTGTGATACCATAATTGATAAAAGTCTGATTGGTAATTTGCATGAAAATGGGCAGAGAAGAATTCACTACCTGATTGGGGGGTCAGCACCATCGGGGCGAATTTCAAAAAGTTCAAACACGTATTGCGTTCCGCTGCTGTTGATAGAATTCATGTGAAGCGGCGACCAGGAAAAAATAATTTGCTGCGGATCAGTGGGTGAAATTTCATTACCACAAAAAGGAGTATTCAAAAGCGGAGGATCATTGAGCGAAAACCAAACCTGGGTACATGCATTGGGTCCTGACAAAACTGGTTGATTGGGATTAGTGAAATCAATTACTTCAACACAAATCATGCATGGCCCCTCGGGCAGTGTCTTGTGCAATTGATACTGCGTTTGATCAAGACCTGAAAAAATTAAATTCTCAGTTGAAAGATAAGGTGCCAGATCACTGCCCGATATTTCAACCGGCACACCCGGAGACAAAGTGGTAGATGGTAAATTTAGAAGAGATGAAGTGGTGATACTGTATCCATTTCCTTCAAACTTAAATCGCAATTTCACCTGATAAGATGGAACAGAAAAATCAGTGAGCGTCAAAAAAATTCTCATCTGATTACTCATCGGATCAGCATAATCAGGCAGATAACTTGTATGCGGGGCACTAACCTGAACAAAAGTTTGAACGGGGTAGGTTTGGGAAAATCCTTTTTGTGAAAAGATAAAAAGGAAATAATAAATAGTAGAAGATGAATATTAAATATCAAAGAAACTCTCCTTTGACTCCCCATCGCAATGGGGGCAATATTTACTATTTGATCTTTATTCTTCAATGCGCAAATTGATTATCAACAGATTAAAAAAAGTGCGAATTTATAAAAAACTCCATGCATGCAGTATGGTGATAAAAAGTTTTCTAAAACTTTGATTTGCTAATACCCTCTCCTTTATCCAATAAATTTGACTCACCATAAATGTCCACTAAAGACAATGAAATCAGAACCGCAAAATTTTTCCTGTAACCTTTCAACACTATTCGTTATATCACCGAATGAGGAGGGTTTGGTTGTCGGAAAAACGTTCTGTTTTTACCGGCAAGCATGAGTGGAGACGGAGCATGGCACCTGATCAGTTGATGATTTGGGTGCTGTGCCGCCGGTCTCAATCACAGGTGGTGTACAATTTCCTTTGAGTAATTCCGTATATCTTTAGTGTTTTAGCACCCGGGTGAAAAAATTTCTGGCACATATCAGTTTTGTATTGTGCGCGCTGCTATCTCATGTTGCGTGGGGACAGCAGAGCATGCAGCGCTACGTACATTGTGCCGGAGACACGATTCAATTTGATACGGTGTCAGTTTACCGAACCGGATTTAACGCAACAAAAAACGGAAGTCCGATACCACAAGATGAATTTTATTTTGACCCGATCCAAGCAAAAATATTCTTCAAAAATTGTGCAGAATTGGATAGCATTTTGATCACCTACGAACGTATGCCGCTTGATTTTTCCAAAGCCCTTTTTCATAAATCAACCGACTTAATTATTTCAGACACCTTGCAAGATTTTGAGCCTTTTGTCTATTCGGTTTCATCATCCATGCCGGCTGATGATTTGTTTGGATCAGGTAAGCTCAATAAGCAAGGCAGTATTTCACGCGGCATAACGGTAGGCAATGCACAAAGTCTCTCATTACAATCTACTCTTAATCTTCAGTTAGATGGTCAGATTGGACCTGACCTTTACATGAAGGGCTCAATCTCTGATGACAATGTGCCTTTTCAACCAGAAGGTAACACGCAAAAATTGCAAGAATTTGATCAAGTATATATGAAAGTGTACAATGATAAGTTTGCTGTTATTGGGGGTGATTTTTGGTTGTATAAACCAACCGGATATTTTCTCAATTATACCAAGCGCACGCAAGGTATTTCACTTGAGGCGTATCATCCTGTTTCGGTTGGACTGAGTGATGGCACGGCGAGTCATAAAATAAGCGGTGCGTTTTCAAAAGGAAAATTTTCACGCAATATCATTCAAGGGATTGAAGGAAATCAAGGCCCGTATAGATTGAAGGGTGCCGAGAATGAAACGTACATCATTATTTTAGCCGGCACTGAGAAAGTATATGTTGATGGAAAATTACTCACCCGCGGGCAAGAGTTTGATTATATCATAGATTATAACACGGCTGAAATTACATTTACCGCCAATCAGCTCATCACAAAAGATAAACGCATTGTAGTAGAATTTCAATATTCTGATTTGAATTACGCGCGTTCATTGGTTGCTTACAGCGGAGAATTTAAAACCGAAAAAGTTCAGGGGTGGTTTAATTTATACACTGAGCAAGATGCCCGCAATCAAACTATTCAACAAAATCTGAGCTCAGAAAAAAGAGCAATACTTGCTGAGGCCGGAGATAGTCTCTCCCTTGCATATTCAAATAGCATTGATAGTGTGGGCTTTTTTGAAAGCAGAATTCTGTACAGCATGATTGATTCCATGTCTTATGATTCGGTTTTAGTGTTCAGCGTGAATCCTGATTCAGCTTTTTATCAAGCTACATTTATGTATGTGGGCACAGCCAATGGTGATTATGTATTTGACCGTTACACCGCAGGAGGCAAAGTGTACAAATGGGTGCAGCCAATTGCAGGCGTATCGCAAGGAGATTACGCACCCATTCAATTATTGTTTGCGCCACAACACAAGCGAATGTATTCAGCAGGTGCAAATTTTTCCATCACCAAAAACATAAACACATCCTTTGAGTTGGCAATGTCTGATTATGATAAAAACACATTTTCTGATTTACACGGGGAAGATGATCAGGGTTACGCAGCAAAATGGAAATGGAAATCAGCGCATAGTTTGGGTGAAAAATGGAAACTAAATACACAGGCAGGCTTTGAATTAACTGACCGAAATTTTCAACCCGTGCAATGGTTTCGTGATGTAGAGTTTGATCGTGATTGGAATGTAAGATATTTGCCCTATACAGGGAATCAATATTTGTCATCAGCAGGATTTCAGTTTGTAGGAAAATCCAGAGGAACAATTGGCTATGAATTTGAAAATTTTATCTGGGGAAATGATTATGCTGCATACCGCAACAAACTAAATGCAGGTTTGAGAAAAGGAGGATTCAGTTTCATTGCAAATGGGTCGTGGTTGAGCTCTGCCGGTATTGAGAAAACAAGTTTTATCAGGCATGATATTCACCTTGCTCAAAATACCCGATTCATAAAATTTGGTTTTGAAGACATACATGAATGGAATGAGCGAGTGGAAGATGGCACAGATTTTCTGGCAAACACATCTTATCGTTTTTATGATTGGAAAGTATATGTTTCAACGGCCGACTCTATGAAAAATAGCGCCGCCATTTATTACCGTGAACGGTATGATTGGTTTAGTGATTCAACAAATTTAACTCAGGCAACAAGGGCCCAGAATATTGGGCTGGAATCTTCTATTGGCAAAAATGAAATATCATCATTAAGAGTAAATGTCAACTATCGTTTTTTAGATGTATTGGACACCACATTATTTTCAGGCCAACCGGAAAACACTTTGTTAGGTAGAATGGAACACCAATTGAAATTATGGAAAGGCGCCGTGCTGGCAACAACATTTTATGAAGCCGGATCAGGACTTGAACTACGTCGTGAGTTTATTTATCTTGAAGTAAATCCAGGACAGGGAACCTACACCTGGATTGATTACAACAACGATGGAGTTAAAGATTTGGGTGAATTTGAAATAGCGATTTTTAGTGATCAGGGAAATTACATACGAGTTTTTGTTCCAACAAACACCTATGTCAGAACATATTCAAATCAGTTTTCAACCAGTTTGATTTTAAGTCCTGAACGAATATGGAATTCCAAAAAAGGCGTGCTGAAATTTTTATCGCGCTTCAGCAATCAAACTATCTATAAAATAAATCGCAAAACAAGTTATGAAGATAATCTTGAAGCGCTGAATCCATTTGTGTATGCAATAGCTGACACCAGTTTGGTTTCTATGTCAAGCTCGTTTAGAAATTCATTTTATTTCAACAAAACAAGTAGTGTTTTTGGTATCACGTATTCGTATCAAGAGAATGCTTCAAAAATTTTATTATCCAACGGGTTTGATTCAAGACTGAATACCTTTCATGATGCGCGCTTAAGATGGAACATAAGCAAAGTTTATAATGTGCGCCTAAACGGAATAATGGGGTATAAAAAAAGCGTTAGCGATTATACCACGGGCAGAGATTACGGCATTGATTATTTTGAAATAGAACCTGCATTTTCATATCAGCCGGGCACCGCATTTAGAGTTAGCATTTCAGGTAAATACACGGAAAAACTAAACAACTCTGTTTTGCAAGAGAAAGCCATTATCAGAAACGCGGGAATAGAATTCAGGCTCAACCAAGTTCAGAAAGGAAGTTTTTCAGCACAGTTTAATTATATCGTAATTGATTACACAGCAACCATAAATACATCACTGGCGTTTGAAATGCTTGAAGGATTAAAAACCGGAAATAATTATACCTGGACAATTTCTTATCAACGAAAAGTTGCACAAAATCTTCAATTGAATTTTACGTATAATGGCCGTAAATCTGAATCAAATAGCGCAATTCATGCAGGCGGCATGGAGTTGAGAGCGTTTTTCTGACAAATTAAATTGAAGATAAAAAATCACTGCACGTTCTAAAATGCAAATCGAAAAAACTAAAACCAACCAATGCTGATGCCTAATGAAAAAAGTTGCAATTTATTACTGCTGTCGTGAGTGAAAAGAGAGGTTAAATCATAATAACCGAATAGCATGTAATTATCAAACCCAATGCGCAAAGTGGGTCCGTAATGTAATCTGTTCAAGTCAGGAAAATTAAATTCTTTATACTCATCACTTCCAATCCGCCACTTATGATAATCAACTACCATAAAACCAACTTTAAATCCTGGATAAAACTTGAACTTACCGCGTTCACGTGCTGCGCGAATTCTGAATTCAAAAGGTACTTCAACAAAAGTGAATGAGGTTCTGTTGCTCCAACGTTTGGGTCCGGTATAAATTTGCAATAAACTATAATCTTCATCCAAACTATTTGTCATGAATTGAAATTCGCCGTTATGCCGAATAGAAAAATGGGAATAGCCAAATCCAACCCCAATTCCAAAAACTGATTTTTTTTGAAAAGGAATATCAAACATTAAATTCATGTTGTGGCCAACAGAATAAAAATAAGTTGATGTACCGCCCTGCTCACCCAGCCAGCTATTGAAGAAAATATCTGTATTAAATCTATCAAATTTATCAGGGGTGGTTTCATCCGGCGCTGACAAGCCGGTGTAAAGTCTCATAATGCCCGGACGACGTTTTACAAAGGCATGGTCATAAGGATTTTCCTGCGAGAAGAGACTCAGGGAACAAAATAATCCGGATATGAGAAAAACTTGCTTCACTTTTTCAATGTTTTTTGCCATTCCCACGCATGCAAAAGAGCATCAGCAACGGTGAATTCACATTTCCATTTCAACATGCGATATGCTTTTTCAGGATTTGCGAAAATTTGTTCAACATCTCCGGTGCGTCTTGGGCCAATGCGGTAATTCAAATTAAGATGATTTACTTTTTCAAAAGTATGGATAATTTCTAAGACAGAAGTTCCCTGACCTGTTCCCAAATTAAAAGCCTCACACGTGCTGCCCGCTTGTTCTGAAAGCCACTGAATTGTTTTCACGTGTGCTTTTGCCAAATCAACCACATGAATATAATCTCTGATATTGGTGCCGTCTTTTGTGCTGTAATCATTGCCGTTCACAACAAGTTGTTCTCTGATTCCTGCTGCCGTTTGGGAAATATAAGGCACCAAATTATTTGGCACTCCTAAAGGCAGTTCACCAATTTTAGCGCTAGGGTGTGCGCCAATAGGATTAAAATATCTAAGCAGCCCGGCGCGTAAATTTTTATTGGCTTTTACAGCGTGTTGAATAATCCGTTCTGAAATAATTTTTGTGTCGCCGTAGGGTGATGCGGCTGACTGAATGGCTGTCTCTTCTTTTACCTCTGGTTTATGAGGATGGCCATACACGGTGCATGATGATGAAAAAACTAAATCATGAATTCCGCAAGTTTGCATAGCCTGTAGCACGGCACAAAGTGATCCAATATTGTTTTGATAATATTTAATCGGAAATTCTACTGATTCTCCAACTGCTTTATATGCGGCAAAATGAATGACTCCGCTAATGTCAGGATGTTTTCTAAAAACACTAATCAATTCTTTTTCATCTGTACAATCAATGGCATAACCAATCAAATTCACACCGGTAAGTTCACAAAGGCGCTCAATAATCCAAGCTTCAGAATTCCGGAAGTCATCAATGATCAAGGGCTCAAACCCTGCTTCAACAAGTTCAACAACGGTATGAGATCCTATATATCCGGCACCACCGGTAACTGCAATTTTTTTCTTCATCACCTTTTTTTCAGACAGAAATTAGTCCTGCATCCAATTTTTCTTTCTTGCACCACCTTGCTGTCTGCCTAGCCCAACACCGGATGATGCAATTACACAAATATAATGCTGTTTTAAGGAAAGAGGTTTTGTTTTTTAATTGCTAGACAGATTTTGGAGGATAAATGTGTAAAATTAGGTAAATCTAGTAACCGGCCTCACTGATATGATCATTCCCAAAAACACACTAAATATTGTAGAAGTCGGATGAAAATTCATTAAAGAAATTTTGTTCCGCTTGGTGGGTACTTTTAAGTTCTGTACTTTTAATCAAGGTTGCGCTACTACTTTTATGCGTTGTCCGTCAAACTGTCTAAAAACCCACTCACGAGAATTAAATATTCGGATAGTGGTCCACGAGAATTTTCATATATTCGATTCTCGGGAGGCGGCATTTAGTTTTTAGACAGACTGACTTTACCTGTAATTAATAAAAGTACACCTTAACAATGAAGTTCAAAAAGCTGTACGTCAGAGTATTACTTGCTATAATCGCTGGATTTTTTTTCTGTTGTAATAATTCCGAATCTTTAACGAACGAAGAATTAAGCGAAGGAACCGCACCCTTTGATAGCATTTTTGACCTTCATTATGCCTCAATTGAAAGCCCCTATTCGAATGTTATGGAATTATGGATTGTGCGTAGCATAAGTAAAATCGAATCATTTTTCTCAAAAAAATTCCTCGAAAAGTTTGATGTATTTATTTACAGCGAAAGGGATAGTTTGGATAAAGTCTTAGCGTTAAATTATAATATTCCCAATTTTAGATCGGAGTGTTGGCTTGTGGCGATAGGTGAACGCCTAAGAATTGATTTGCTCTCACCTAGAGTTTGGTCTTCTCAATCATGCGAACCTGGTGCAAATGACACCAATGCAATTTATCAAATTGTGACCCACGAGCTAGTTCATGTTTTCCATCAACAACACTGTCAAAATATTCAACGAAATGAAAATATGCAGTGGTTCACCGAAGGCCTCGCAGTATATGTTTCAGGTCAACTTGGAAATGTACCTGATACGACAATAAAAAACTTACTTCTTGAGGCTGATTCTCCAGAAAGCTTAATCGACCTTAAGAACAACCCATACAACTATAATTTGAGTGGATCTCTTGTCGAATATATCGACGAAAATTATGGAAGAAATGTTGTATTCAAAATGATTTCAATAGAAGACGCATCCGAATTATTGGAAAATTTAAAAGTTTCAGAAGCACAATTAATCGTGGAGTGGAAAGAATCAATAGACAATTGAGTACTTTAACTACAGGTAACACCACATGCTATGTAAACCATCAATCCCTGATCCCAGCCCTCACCTTGGATACGATATGTCAATTTATATATTTTTATATTGTTAATTGTTGGAAAATGGTGTTGGCATTTGCGCTGGAATTTTTCACAACCTAAAATTATAAATCGAAAAATATTTTGACTTGACATATGTAAGGTTGAGCCAAACGGGTTGCAAGTTTTGATCGTCGTGTAGGCGCACGTCGCGACCTGCGCCTACGTCAAGGATTTTCATTTGCAACCCTCATGCGTACCATCAATATTCTTGTGTATTAACTTGAAATGATTTTAAGTAGATTTTCAGCACAATTTTTTTTGTCAAACGCCAAATCTTTTTTATAAAATCGCCAAAAAGCATCGCTTAAAACCCATTTAATTGATTAATTTTAGGTTGGTGGTTATCTCAAAAGATGTTTTTGGATGGACTGCCGTTGTACACTATTAGAAATGAAAAAGTATTTTCTCAATTTATTAATACTTGTATTTTTGACCGGTTGTAAATCGGACGAGTCCGCATATTTTGAATTGAACAAAATAGAAGTTGACAACGCTTTTCAGGGATTATTCGTTCACGAATTAAGGGCAAATTTACCGAATAATGATACCTCGTTCATTTTCTTCAGAACAATGACCCAGGACAAATCCGTATTCATGGAAATATATTACAACAAGAGGTCAAATGAAAAAAGCTCACCATACTTGTATACCAAAGACTTTTTTGGAAAAACAATCGATTCTTCACGTTTTACTACAGGTGTATATGCGATCGGAAATCCATACTGTGAAGTTCATAAAGATCGTTCCGTTACGTTAATTGATTCACAAAAAATAATGCTTGAACCATATTGGGTTGAAATTAAAACTCAGTCTGGTGAAAGAGTTTCAGTAATGTGTCAAACGGACACCACGATCTGCTGCGATACTGTGATATTTAACATTGATTTGGATGGTAAAATTACTTGTTCAAACCCATTGGTGAAGAATCCGATCATGACTAACTAACAGTGCATAACAGCTAAAACCAAAATGCGCGGCTACGGTTCTCCAATTGAAGTGGTTCTGTTCCATTACGCCGAGCAAAATTTCTTAAAAGAAAAATTTAAAAAATTGTTTGCTCGGCTTGTGGGTTAACATCAATTTAGTACCTTTAATCAAACGCCAGTCGCAACTACATTTAGCCAAGCGTTACCAGCCATTAATAATGAAAAAGTTGATTCCTGTTGCAGACTTAAAGACGACCTAGAATTTTACAAGGGCGCAAAATTCCGACTTTATGGAGTTGGCATGTCTCGTGCAAGCGAGGAAGAAGACTATTATGATTATATGCTCATATACGATCATGATAAGCATATGATATTGGCAAATGTAACTTCGGACTTGGGAAAGCATAAAGCAGGAAGCGTTATTTGCCATGTGCAATTGCATGACGCAGAAGGACGAATTGTAGTGAGTGCTGCTGAAATTAAACGTATGTTCGGAACCGAAAAGACCTTTCACATATTGGAAGAATAAACGTCTGGTAACATAGGGGATAAAGAGTAATGGCTCATAGCTTCTCCAATTTCAGTATTTCATAGCAGCAGCGCCGCACAAAAAAATTTTAAACACCGCCCTATGGCTATCGGGATAATAAAAAAGTTTTTGTTCAGCTGAGTGGGTTAGCATTAAGTTCAGTACTTTTAATCAAGCTTATGCCATTACCTTTGGGCGCAGTGAACCCATTTATTACAGATGACATTGCCGGTTAGCTCAATTTGTGCTGAACATGAGAAATGCCTCCTTAGTACGAGAATTAAAAACAACAAGATGGAACACCCTTTTATTACTTATGAACCACTGTCATTTTCAACAGACGAGTCTTTGATCAGATCAAAAGAATTTTATGCCTTGATGAACAAGCGCCGTTCAGTGCGATTTTTTTCTGACAAAGATGTGCCTGAAGAAATTATCAGACACATAATCAATACTGCCGGTACGGCTCCGTCTGGTGCTCATAAACAACCATGGGTGTTTTGTGTCATCCGAAATAAAGACCTGAAACACCAAATAAGAATGTTGGCTGAAGAAGAGGAGAAAGAAAATTATGAAAGCCGCATGAGCGAACGTTGGTTGAAAGATCTTGCGCCTTTGGGCACTAATGATGTGAAAGAGTTTATTGACATTGCCCCATGGATTATTGTGGTAATGAAAAAATCATACGATTTTGATGAATCCGGTACAAAAACTAACAACTATTATGTGTCAGAATCTGTGGGTATTGCCTGCGGATTCTTAATTGCAGCCATTCACCAAGCCGGGCTTGTTACGCTTACCCACACGCCAAGTCCTATGAATTTTTTGGTTAAAGCCCTGAAAAGGCCTGAAAATGAAAAACCTTTTCTGCTTTTACCCGTGGGATACCCTGCAAATCAGTGCAAAGTGCCAGATTTAAAACGAAAAACCCATGATGAAATTGCAATTTATTTCAGGTAAATTTTGATTTTGTTTAGATATGTATTTTCTTTGCACCCTGAATTAAACCATTAAAACAGATTATTATGTCTGATGTAAAATCAAGAGTAATGTCAATTATCGTTGACAAATTAGGAGTAGCTGAAGATGAAGTGACTGCAGAGGCAAGCTTCACAAATGACCTCGGAGCTGATTCTTTGGATACTGTTGAGCTGATCATGGAATTTGAAAAAGAATTCAATATCGCTATCCCGGATGATCAGGCTGAAAAAATCCAGACAGTTGGAGATGCAATAGCTTATATTGAGGCTAACGCAAAATAATCTTTCGTCACTTTACAGGTTTAACGAATCCTTTTATTGAATGGAGTTAAAAAGAGTGGTTATAACCGGCATGGGTGCATTAACACCTATTGGAAATAATCTAACCGATTATTGGAATTCTCTGATTAACGGCGTAAGTGGTGCGGCACGCATTACTTATTTTAATCCGGAAAAATTTAAGACGCAGTTTGCCTGTGAGTTAAAAAACTTCAACATTGAGAATCATCTCGATAGAAAAGAAGCAAGAAAACTCGACCAATTTTCCCAGTACGCTATGGTTTCATCTGCTGAAGCCATGGCGGACTCAGGGATTGACGTAACTAAGATCAATCTTGAGCGCGCCGGCGTTATCTGGGGCTCAGGCATTGGTGGGTTAAAAACTTTTCAAGAGGAAATGCGGGAATTTATTGGGGCTGACGAAACCCCTCGCTTCAACCCGTTCTTTATTCCTAAAATGATCGTTGATATTGCGGCCGGGCACATTTCAATTACCTACGGGTTCAGAGGACCAAACTATGTAACTGTATCTGCATGCGCCTCATCAAACAATGCGTTGATTGATGCTGTGAATCTTATTCGCTTGGGCAAGTCAGATGTGATTATTTCAGGAGGATCCGAGGCCTGCGTAAATGAAGCAGGCGTTGGGGGTTTCAACGCATTAAAGGCATTGTCTACCCGCAATGATGATCCAAAAACAGCATCACGCCCTTTTGATGTAGACCGGGAGGGATTTGTGCTGGGTGAAGGTTCTGGCGCATTAATTGTTGAAGAACTTGAACACGCCAAAGCTAGAGGGGCAAAAATTTATTGTGAAATTGTAGGTAGTGGTTTATCTGCTGATGCTTATCACATCACGGCGCCGCATCCTGAAGGACTTGGCGCAATAAGCGTAATGAAACAAGCGTTGGCTGAAGCAGGCATTCAGCCTGAGGCAATTGATTATATCAACGTTCACGGTACATCTACTCCGTTGGGCGATATCGCAGAAACAAAAGCCATTAAAACGGTGTTTGGTGAGCATGCTTACAACCTCAATATCTCATCAACAAAATCTATGACCGGTCACTTGTTGGGTGCTGCGGGTTCAATTGAAGCTATTGCGTGTATCATGGCAATCAATCATGGAATTGTGCCTCCAACAATCAATCATTTTACTGACGATCCGGAAATTGACAATAAACTCAATTTCACGTTTAACACCGCTCAAAAACGCAAAGTGCGTTATGCATTGAGTAATACTTTTGGTTTCGGTGGTCACAATACGTCAGTGATATTCAAAGCATACGAAAATTAACTACATAAATTTTGCGATTCTTTTTCAGGAGAAAATCTAACGAGGCTGACTTGAAGCTAACAGCTTTTTTGGTCAAAAAACTCGGTTATCGTCCTAAGAATCTTGAACTGTTTCATAAAGCGCTCACGCATAAATCATATAGCAATTTGCGTGATGATATACAAAGCAATGAACGGCTCGAGTATCTTGGTGATACGGTTATTGACCTCATTGTTGCGCATTTTCTTTTTCAAAAATTTCCTGATAGAGATGAAGGATATCTCACCAAACTAAAATCCAAAATTGTTAATCGCAATATGCTCTCTCAAATTGGAGCAGAACTGGAATTGGCAGAACACATACGCTATAAAACAGGCAGATCAATCAGAGTAGCAACTATTGAGGGTAATGCGCTTGAAGCATTGATTGGCGCCATTTATCTAGATGCCGGATTTGAAATCACCAAGAATATTTTCAATAATTACATCATTCGAAATTATATTGACCTCAACAAAGTGCTTGAACAGGAAATTGATTTTAAATCTGCCTTATTAATTTGGGGACAAAAAAACAAGCTCATGGTAAATTTCAAAATTTTGCAAGAAGCAGCAAAAGAAAATGACTACCAGTATATTTGTCAGGTAGTTATTAACGAAAAAGAGTGGGGCATGGGTAAAGGTCAATCTAAAAAAGAAGCAGAGCAACAAGCAAGTCAGGAGACGTTGACCTTGTTGGGTGTTCAGTAAGCAGCCTGACCTGTCGTGCTGAGATCAGGCTGCCGTGAACTGAACCTATTCCCTTATCATGGTAATGTCTGATTTAAAAAGACTTTCTTCATAATTTTCCAAACTCTGCGGATGTGTCACTTGAATATCGGCTGATGATACTGTGTCTGATTCTTCAACGTCAAACACTTGAATGTATTGAATGACTGTGCAGCCGGCATTATCTGAAATTTCAAGTTTATGTATGCCAATATCAAGCCCTTCTAAAATAGGTTTGTCAAGCAGGGCGCCGTTGAAATAATACGTGTACTCGGTTGAATTATTAATTGATGAAACAGATGCAGTTGAGTTCTCATCAGGCATGCTACTGGTAATGTTTATGCTTGTTTCAATAGGGTCAGTAATTTCTACTGATCTATAAAAAACAGCACCCAAAGCATCTGTTACTTGAACAAAGTAGGTGCCTCTTTTCAAATTGACAGCATGCGGTGTTGATTGTTCAGGAAAGGTATTCCAATTATAAGTGTAAGGCTGTGTTCCGCCTGTTGCTTCAACAGTTACTGAGCCGTTTGAAAATCCGTTGCAGCTTGGTAAGTTTATTTCAAGAATGTTTATAGCCAATGTTGACTCATTTGCAAAAGTAGTAGTTGTATTAACAGCGAATAAAACTCCTGTAAAAATGTGTAGCGTTTTCATATAAGTAGGATTTAATAGGTTCACTGAAAAGTTACATTTATCATTCCATTAAAACAAGTGATTTTCGACTTGGAAATTGCATCAATAAAAGATTTAAGCGTGTAAAAAGAAGCCTTCGTCTAAGATTAATAATATTATGCACGCATATAAAACGGTTTATTCGTTTTTGGGTCTTACGCACTGAAAAATTCGATGGATACGGTGAATTTAGAGATGAAAGGAGAGATGATTGAAACGGGAAACAAAAAAAGGACAGTAAAATATCTTTCTATCTAAACCTACCTACCACGTAACTTTTAACCCAAGCCCTTGCGTGAGTGATGCATTAACCGTGGAACCAATTTCAGGTATCATTAAAAAGCTGAGTCCCGGTCTCAATTCATAAAACAAGTGCAGATTAGTCCAGAAAGGGCGTTTCTTTCCTAAGCGCACGTTTACGCCAAGAGGTAAGTACACGCTTGCACCTGACGATTGTTTATTTTTTACACGCGTTGAGCCACTTTCATAAATTGTATAGGAGGTAGAGTTTCCGTCTTCATAATAGAATCTTTTACCTCGCATATAAGTTTCGTTTACTTGTGTAAACGAATTGAGTGAAATCCCGCCATTGATGCCTGCGCCACCGTAAAGTGACCAGCGCGCTTGCTGATTGGTTCTGAAAATTACTGAAACATCCAATCGAATTTGTTCAGTGGTATACTCAACCCAGTAGCTTGTTCTTGCTATTGAATCGGACAGAATTATTTCACCGGTTTGACTTGAGTACAAAGTATCAGGTGAAAAATTATATTCATCAGATGAAGAAAAGTAAAGTGGTGAATAGTAAAGATGATTAAAACCAATACGCAATAAAAAATTATCGCGGTATTTAGTTTTGTCTTTAGTAGAAAAACTAAAGCCAAGCATGCCCGAAAAGGCAGAGTTGAAAGAAAAATTATTCATGGTATAAGCAAAGCCTGAAGGGTCAGGATTACTAAGAACATCAAACCCGAAACCCGGCGCAAGTTTATCAATATCCACTGCACTGGCATTGGTGGCCACATTTGTACTCATGCCCATGTGAAGCTGCACATCTGAAATTTTTATTCGCTTTATTTGGGTGGTGTCTTGCGCGTAAAAATTCATTACACTGAACAGACAGAAAATCGAAAAAAAATATTTCATAAATGGAAGTGGACTGAATTGAATAACGCAATAATATTTTGTTTAGTCTTTAAAACCCGATTAAGCAATAGAATTTTTTTAGGTCAAATGGCTTTTAACAAGAGATCGTTCTGTAGTCACAGGGTGCAAAACAAAATGTCGTTGTAGGCGCAGGTCTCTATCTGCGCCAAGGTGAGAAAATTGAATCTGCAACGCAAGAATATCCCTACAACATTCTACTGCTCAATTTGGATAAAAAAAACCCGTCAGATTTTCCGACGGGTTTTTTTATTTTGGGTTTTACGCATGAACGATATTTATTTTAAAAGTGCAACGTGTCCGGTGTATTCGTGTCGTTTATCATTGATGTCAGTAACTCTGATTACCCATACATAAACATCATCAGGCACTAGGTCTCCTCCATAAAAGCCATCCCAGGCTGCTTCCAGATTATGACCTTCAAAAATCAGTTCTCCCCAACGATTAAAAATCAAGAATTCATAATTGTCCGGTTTCACATTTTGCATGATGGGCTGAAAGGTGTTGTTGTAATCATTTCCATCAGGGGTAAATGCATTTGGCACATAAACCGTAAAATCTCCAATCACTTCTATTAAAAGATGTGCGGTGTCTGAACATCCGTATTCATTAGTGATTACTTGCATTACAGCATAATTTCCGGTTTCATCAAACACCCAAGTAGTGCGTTCATCAGTAGAGATAAATTGATTTTCAACATACCACTCCCACGCAACAGGGTTACCGTGTGAGATATCAATAAATTCAGTCAATTCATATTGTAATGCCGGATCAGGATTGTAATAGAAATTTGCCTCAGGCAACGGATATACTTCTACATGCACGGTGTCTTCATAATCAAAACTGCATCCATTGCTGAACTCAATTTCAAGTTGTGCAAGTACATCTGAACTCACTTCAAATCCTACCACCGGATTCAGCGTGTCATATTCTGTAAACATAATACTCCATTTGAAATCAGAAACAGGATAATCGTAAGGAGCTACGTTGTAACCAAATTCTGCATAGACTTTGCCGCATCCGTCAGTGTTGTGTGCAAAAATATCAGCAGCAGGCGGCATGTGTACATTTAAAAACACAGAATCTTTTGCGGTTTGATTACACATGTTTTCTATTGTGACTACGTAGTAACCCGGCTCTGTTGGTTTCACAACATGCGGACCGACTCCCACCAAGGCTAAACTATCCCAGTATACTGAGGTTAGATAAGACCAATCCGTGATGATAGCCTGAACAATGCCCGCTTGACCTAAGCATAGTGTATCTGTCGTTCCAATTGCATTTAAAACAGCAGGATCAAGCTGTACAGGTGAAACCACAATGGTGTCAAAAATATCAGGACAATTCACCGTGTTGGCAAGTTCAATACTGATTTGTGTTGTAGAATAAATTGGAATGGTATACGTATTTTGTGTTGATTGTAAGTTTCCGTTTACGTACCAGTTGTAATCATACAAATTATTTAATCCGTTTGTTAGCACGGTGAAAGTCACCAAATCTCCGGGACAAAAAATAGTATCTGCAGATAATTCAGCAAGTACATTTTGGTATTCTAGAATTTCAATAGACCCGTTTTGATCACACCCGTTAGCGTCAGTTACAAAAACAGTATAATGCCCTGATGGTAAATTTAAAATTGTGTCTGTGTTGCCACCATTAGACCAAGTATATTGATAAGGTAATGTTCCGCCGGTGGCGTTAGCTGATGCTACACCCGCACTGTCACCAAAGCAAATTATATTACTCAATACTTGTGGTGACAGAACTAATTCTGTTGGTTGATTCAATGAAACCGAAATGGTATCAGCACAATTATTTGCATCAGTAACAATCACGGAATAATTGCCGGCAGAAAGGTTTGTTGCAAGGTCACTATATTGTGCAGGCATAGTATTCCAAGAGAAAAAATAAGGGCCTGTGCCACCGTTTGCCTGTACCAAAGATGAACCGTTAGCATCACCGTAACAGAGTGGATCAGATGTGTAAGCATTGGTTAATACCAGCGGTAATAATTCTGTCATCGCAAAATTCAGCGTATCTATACAGCCATTATTATCTGTAACAATTACTGAATAATTTCCTGATGAAAGACTATCTGCAAAACTGGTGTTTGAGCATGAACATGACCACGTGTAATTGAAAGGTGCTGTTCCGCCAATCATATTGACTGAAGCATCACCGTTAGATCCATTTTCACAAGTAACAGCATTCATTGAAGCAAGCACCGCGTTGCCTGTTGGGTGGTTAATGAGGTTCACATTATCAGTTGCAATACATCCGTTTTCATCTTGCACCTGAACAGATAAAGGACCGGCGCTTAAGTTGTTTGCAATGGGTGAGTATGAAACAGCCGGAGTCCATGAATAATTGATTACACCAATTCCGCCAGAAACTGAAGCAAATGCAATTCCATTACCTGCAGTACAAGTTTCATCTTGCATCACGGACAAATTAACTGTAAACGGACCGGGTTCAGAAATTGTCACTACCATGCTGGTAACACAATTGTTTGCGTCAGTTACTTCAACAATATAATTTCCTGCTGATAAACTATCCATGAAAAAATTATCATTACTTAAAGTCAACCAGTCAATGCTGTATGGAAAAGTTCCCCCACCGGCAGCAACAAGTGCGTTTCCATTACTACCAGCAAAACAACTTACATCATTTACGCCAACAAGATTTGTTGTCAGTGGCAAGGGACTTGATACCGATCCATTCGCTGAAATTATACATCCATGATCATCTGTTATTGTGACGGTGTAATTTCCATTGGGCACATTGGTAATTGTTGGTGCGTTAACCGCCGGACTTGTCCACTGATAATTATAAGGCGCGTTGCCACCTGAAGCTGTTGCCGTAAGTGTTCCGCTAGGATCATTAAAACACAATGCCGGAGTACCGCTAAAATTTACATTCATGGGAGAAGGTTGTTCAATGGCAAAATTTTGAGTGGTCATACATCCGATAGAACTTGTAGCCGTAACAGAATACGTACCTGCAGAAAATCCAGTAGCCATAGGTCCGTTCTGACCATTGCTCCATGCATAGGTATACGATCCCATTCCATTAGTTGATGCAGATCCGTCACTGCCGCCAAAACAATTTGTTGAATCTGTTACAATTCCAAAAACCGGATTAGGTTGCACAATCACCGATATACTGTCAACACTTAAGCTTGGACATACTTTCAAATAGTAGGTTGTGTTTACCGTGAGTGCAGGTGTGGTAAAACTTGATCCGGTTGATAATAGATTTCCACCAAATGGAGCATCATACCACTCAATCAAATTGGTAAATAAAGGATTTTCTGCAACAGCATTTAGTGTAGTAGATGTGCCTGAACAAATGGTGTCATTGACTGCAAAAATGTTCATGTTATAAGTTGCAATAACAGGGAACGAAACCGAACCTGCACCACCCATAGTTGCGCCATTAGGAACAAATTCTGTCACTCCGCCTGAGTTAGTTGTTCCGTTTAATCCACCACTTACATTCGTGCCCGGTGTGCCATTTGAAAATGCGATGTATCCACCACCTCCACCACCACCAGGTCCTTCAGCTTCGTTGGTTGGAATAACCTGATCGCCTCCATCACCACCGTTTGCAATGAGTGAAATCGATGTTGCAATGTTTCCGCTTGCATTTACAACAATGGTTCCACCACCGCCACCACCACCGGGTGCATCATTTCCGTTTGGAGGAGTAGGAGGAGCTGATTGCCCGGAGGCGATGATCTGACCAGTACCAACTACATCGTTGTATGTAATCAGATAAACCAAACCACCCCCGGACGCTCCGTTGGTGCCCGCTCCGTTGTTCCCGTCGCCGGCACCGCCACCACCACCAAGAAAAAGTCGTCCACTTGAATAATCTAAAGGTCGTCCACCAATACCCCCTGTGTTGCGTCGGGTATCTCCTCCCCAACCGGCTTGTGAAGGACCCATCACTAATGCGTTTTGATTGCTTGATGAAAACGTGTATCCACCGCGTCCACCACCTGATGAAAGATTGGTAGAAAATCCAGGGCCTTCTAAATTCCATGCATTAATCCACGCAGGCACTGAAATATCAGGATTACCTAAACCATTCCAAGGAATTTCACTACCGGCATTTGCGCCTCCGCCACCACCGGCATTGTGCGCGTTACCTCCACCACCGCCATTTGCAGGTGCACCTCGTCCGTAGCGACCACCAAGAGGTGAATAGTCAGGTCCGAAACCTGCAATACTTTCTCCTTTTTCTCCTCCGGCGTTTTGATTTGGATAGGCAAAATTCAGTGCAGCATAACTACTCTGATTATCCATTTGTCCACCGCGAAATCCCTGACCGGTTACGTCTATTGTTCCGCCGTTGATCAATGTGGTTAATCCATTCACTTCTATTGCTACTACACCGCCTATGGTTCCGTTCCAGGTGAGTGATGTAATGGTTCCGCCATCTACGGTGAGTGTATTATATCTTGGTACGCGAATTACCTGCACGTGTCCGCTTTGAGTATACGTGTTTTCAACCGGACATTGTAATTCAATATGGGTTGCGTTTGGCACATTAGCCACTTCTTTGAATTCAAATAATCCGCAATTATTGTATGATAATATTTCTCCCCAGCTTATGTCATTCACGCCGCCTAATATGCTGGCGCCTTGCATTTGAATGATCATGATTAAATCTCCTGCTTGTAATGCAGAGCTAAAGTTGCCTCCATTATTTAAACCCGAATTGTTTACAGTGAGAACCATGTCTCCTGGATTTGCATCTTGTGAGAGGGAGGTATATTCATTCACCACTTGCGTATTGGTTATGGTTACATTTCCGTCTTTACCAATTTGCGCATTTAAAAGAATGGGTGAGAGAATAAGACAAAGTAATAGTATGAGCGTTTTCATAGGCGTTGGTTTTGGGGCTCATACTAACCGGTGTTGGTGTAAATTTTACGTCATTAAGTAGGGTAGCATTCGGTCAATAGTATGAGCATTGGTTCAGAGAGAAGTTACGGAATAATAAAACATGAGGCAAATCATGTTATCTGTTTCAACCCTTTATTTGACAAGCTTTAACGATGAGAATTGAGCATTCATCTATGAAATGAAATATTATGCACGCATATATATCGGTTTAGGTATAATAGATGAAAAAGTGCTGTAACGTGAGATAAAAAATCAATTGTTTAGTGTGCATTTTCTTAAAGATTGACACATCAAAATTTGAGTTGAAGTAAAAAAGATTGCTGATCACAAATCTCCACTTGAAATTTATGAATAGTGCAAATTGAGCATGCGGCGCTGAACGGCGCAGTAAAAATCCACGGTGAAATAGCGCAGACACAAAGTGATTTGCTGATTGTTAAATTTAAACGAGCTAGTATGCGGATTAATGCATATATTTCAGAATAGTTTTCACTCTATACGCAAGGCAATCGCACATGAAAAACGTACAATTGTTCATCATTCAAATAAGTCTATTCATTGTTTGTTGTGCTACGCACTCCTATGCGCAAACGCCCGTTGATTCATTGAAAGATGTATTAAAAAAAACAACTGTTGATAGCATCAAGGTTGACATACTGCATGATTTAGCAGGCTTTACATATTATGGTAATCCGCGAGAGGCTATAGGCTATTGCGAGGAAGCATTACAGATATCTATTAAGGCAGGCCTTAAAGACAGGGCATCTGAAAGTTATGGTTGGTTAGGTTATTTACATGAGAATTTAGGTGAAATAGAAATTGCCTTGCAATACTATGATAAAGGATTAATGATTGAACTTACCAATCAAAATCATCAAAACATTGGCGCATATTATAATAATATTGGAACGCTGTATTTTCATCAAAAAGATTTTGAAAAGGCAATTGACTACTATCTAAAGTCTAACGAACAATTCAGACTAACCGAAACCGGACACGGATTGGGAAGTGGATATGCCAATTGTGGTTCAGTTTATTATTCCTTGGGTGATACTGCAAAAGCCATTAAATATTATGACAGCTGTCTCGTGTTTAATCAGAAAATGAATGATCTGGTTGGCACGGCATATTCATTTGTTTATTTAGGTCTTGTTGAATATGACAGGCAACAAGACGATAAAGCGCTGGAATATTTTCAAGCTGCAATTGAAATTGAAGAAACAGTTGGTGATCTCAAAGGGCTTGCTGATGCGCATCACCGAATAGGAAAAATATATTTACGAAAAGGAGATTTTTCTACCGCTGTTAAATATGGTGAAACAGGTCTGAAGTACGCCAGAATGATTGGTTATCCTGAGGACATAGCAAACAATGCAGAGTTGCTTTATCAATGCTATGAAAAGCAGAATAAAAATGGAGAAGCGTTGGAAATGTTCAAATTGCAAATTCAGATGAGAGACACCATGAACAACCTCAGTGTTTCTCGCGCAACGATTGAGAGCTCAGCCAAATTTGAATATGCAAAAAAAGCCGCCGCAGACAGTGTTGTATTTGCAAAAGAAGCAGAAATTCAACAAGCAAAAATTGAAAAACGTGATGCTGATCTTGCAACAAATAGAATCATATTGATATTTGCAATTGGCGTGCTTTCATTGGTGGTAATTTTTGCACTGGTTATGGCTAATCGAATTAGAGTGATTAGCAGACAGAAAAAAATAATTGAAAGAAAAAGAGAAGAAACACAAATACAAAATGAAATAATTCGCCAACAAAAAAACCAAGTAGAAGAAGCGCATAAAGAAATTACCGACAGCATCAATTACGCTGAACGCATTCAACGTTCTTTAATGGCCAGCAAAACAATACTTGATGAACATTTGCTCGTTCCTCTCACCCACAGAGGGCAAGGAGAAGGAGACTATTTTATCTATTTCAACCCAAAAGAAAAAGTAAGTGGAGATTTTTATTGGACAACAAAATTGATTGATCAAAGATTTTGTCTTGTTGCTGCAGATAGCACTGGTCATGGGGTACCGGGTGCTATCATGAGTATGCTCAACATTGCATCTTTAGAAAAGGCAATTGCTGAAAAATTGACTGCATCAGATGAAATACTAAATTTTACCCGCGCGAAAATAATCCAAACACTTGCCAACGACGGCAGCCCCGAAGGCGGAAAAGACGGAATGGACGCTGTGCTTTTAATTCTCAACCAAGATAAAACAGCGGTTGAATTTTCTATGGCAAACAACCCTCTTTGGATTATTAGAAGGGGTGAAATTATAGAGTTCAAGCCTGATAAAATGCCTGTAGGTAGACACGACAAACAAAACGTTCCGTTCACAAGGCATTCAGAAAAATTGGAAAAGGGTGATCTCATTTACATTTTTACTGATGGGTATGCCGACCAGTTTGGTGGTGAGGTAGGAAAGAAATTTAAATACGCCTCATTTAAAGAATTGTTGCTCACCATTGCTGAGAAATCAATGGAAGAACAGAAAGCGATTCTTGCCAAAACATTTGACAATTGGAGAGGCAATTTAGAACAGGTAGACGATGTCTGCGTTATAGGAATCAGGGTATAAAAATTCTTGTAGACAGAGGTTAAACAAGTAAAAACAAACATGAAAATCAAACTTTTGAATCAACTTAAATATCGGATTATTTTTTCGCTGATTATTTCAAGTGCGTATCATTTAGTCAGGGGATTATGGGGAGGTGAATATGAATTTGTTTTAATGACAATTGTTATTACAACGGGTTTGGTTTTTATTGCCGTTACCATTATTTGGGCAATTGTAAGTACCTTTTTTATGAGTGAAAAAGATGATCAATAGATGCTGTTACAGCGAAATATTGGCATAGGTTTTTTAAGATAAAGAATTTTAACTGCAGTTAGTTACCTTGTCATTCTGAAGCAATTATCACAACTTTCTGCCGAAAAATCTGAACATCAGTTTCTATTTCAATAAATAAAACACCGGCTGAAAACTGAGTCACCGGAATAGTTACAAAATGATTTTCTAGAAATTCAATTTCCGAAATTATTTCTCCGGCATCATTGTAAATTCTGATTATGCCGCCCGCAATCTCTGAAGGTATTTCAATATAAAGATCAGTAGCAACCGGGTTTGGATATACGTTGAAATTCGTAAAATAGACGCTATCCATGCTTGGTGGTGGAGGAGGGCCTTCATGTATTGTTGAGTCCAACTTGTATTTGCTTAAAAAAATGTCTGACGTGTAGTATGAAGTAATTTGATGATTAACCGAGGATAAATTAAAAAATGAAATGGTATCATAGAAACTTCCTGATGTGTAAAGGATAGAGTTTTGTGAAAATAAATGTCCGCAAGGCTGATTGATTGTCCAATGCACTGTTCCGTTTGTTGAAGTTTTTTGGAGAAAACCATTTCCGTCTTCAGCATTCAGATTTGTTATTCCAACCCCAGGATCAAAGTCTGCCTCATTAGCAAATGTTCCTGACAGAAATAAAACAGAATCATCAACACAAATAATGTCATACGCCAAATCAGTATCAAGCCCACCAATTGTATTGATCCAAACAAGTTCGCCGGCATCACTTAATTTGAAATAAACAATATCCACCCAGTCAACAGGTGTAATGAGATATTCATTAGAAGAGGGATCATAGTCTCCCGTTCCGCGAAATCCTCCTGCTACATAAATATTGTTTGATTCATCACTACAAAAACTATGAAAGGAATCTAGTTGGGCGCCACCAAATCTTTTTGCCCAGATAAAATTTCCATTCGCATCAAGTTTTGCCACCCACATATCAGGGTAAAGGCCCGCGCAATAGAGTGTGTAATCGCCGCTGCCCGGATCATAATCTATGCCCGTTTCCAAGCTACCGCCTAACACAATGTCACCATTTTCTAACTCAAGTATATCATATGAAGTGTTTTCAATTCCGGCGCCAGTTTCAGGCAATACTTTTGTCCAGAGATATTCTCCGTTTAAATTAAATTTTGATACGTACGGGCTGTATCCGACAGAAGTATAATTGCTTCCGCTTCCCGGATTTAAATCGCTTGTTCCAATGAAATTACCGGTTACCAAAAGATGAGATTCTGACACATGAATTGCTGAACCAATTACGCGTGTCATGCCTGGTCCTCCATAGGTTTTAACCCAAACAAAATTTCCGGCAGAATCTAATTTCAAAATAAATGCGTCCTGTTCTCCTTCAGGGGTAATGGTGTAATTTAATGATCCCGGGTTAAAATCAGCTGAGCTCAAAAATGATCCCGTCAAATAAATATTCCATGAATCATCATAAGCCGCCCCACCAATCCAGTTGTAAGGAACAAAACCACTTGTGAATCCTCTGATTTGTTTTACCCACAACAGGTTGCCTTCATAACTATAGCGAGCTACATAACCATCCATGATTCCGTTGGCATCAATCATCGTGGTTCCATCGGCTGGGTCTGCATCCATAGATCCATAAAATCCGCCCGCAACAATAATACTTCCATCAGGCAAAACGCACAGGTCATTTACCTGTTGATCATCGTATCCATTCAGCCCAAATGCCCAATCAAAATATAATTCTTGCGCCGAGCATTCAGCGAAGCAAATCAATAAGTAAACGAGAATTGTGCGAACAAACATGCATCAATTGATTTGACACAAGTTACAAAATTTGGTGAGTTAAGTAGTGATCTGAAGAAAAATAGCGCTGTTTAACAAATTACTCTACCGTAACTGATTTGGCTAAATTTCTTGGTTGATCTACATTGCAGCCTCGCAATACGGCAATGTGATATGAGATTAATTGAAATGGAATGGTGGCTAATATAGGAACCAAAATTTCGTCAGCATCAGGTATTTCAATAATGTCTTCAGCAAGATTTTTTACTACACTGTCTCCTTCGGTAACAATAGCAATGATTCTTCCTTTGCGGGCTTTTACTTCCTGAATATTTGAAACTACTTTTTCATAATTAGGTCCTTTGGTTGCAATAACAAACACCGGCATATTTTCATCAATGAGTGCAATAGGTCCGTGTTTCATTTCTGCGGCTGGATATCCTTCAGCGTGTATGTATGAAATTTCTTTTAGCTTAAGCGCCCCTTCAAGTGCAATAGGGAATGAGCTTCCGCGCCCTAAATACAGTGCGTTGTGTGCGTCTTTGTATTGTGTTGCAATTGTTTTAATATGCTCATTGCGTTCAAGCAGTTTTTCAATTTTTTTTGGAAGCGCTTCCATTTCATCTAACAATGATTGAAAACGGGTAGGAGAAATAGTTCCACGTTTTTTACCTAACATCATGGCAAGCATGGCAAGCAATGTCACTTGTGTGGTAAAAGCTTTTGTTGATGCTACTCCAATCTCCGGTCCGGCGTGGGTATATGAGCCGCCGTGGGTGATTCTTGAAATAGATGAGCCAACAACATTTACAATACCCAAAATGGTTGCGCCTAAATCTTTTGCCATTTTTAATGCGGCAAGTGTATCGGCTGTTTCACCTGATTGTGAAATGGCAATCACTACATCGTCTTTTCGTATGATTGGATTGCGATATCTAAATTCACTGGCATATTCTACCTCAACAGGTATGCGCGCAAGATCTTCAATATAATATTCACCCACCAAACCGGCATGCCATGATGTGCCACAAGCAATAATCAGAATGCGATTTGCGTCAGCAATTTTATCTTCATACTCTTTCATTCCACCCAGGGTAATCCATCCTTCTTTTGCGGTTAGGCGTCCTCTGAAACTGTCATGAATAGCGCGTGGCTGTTCATAAATTTCTTTTAGCATGAAATGATCAAATCCTCCACGTTCCAGTTCTTCAAGCTGCATTTGCAACTCGGTTATTTCAGGTGAAATTTCTTTATTGTGAATACTGATAATGCGCAAACCATCTTTGCGGTCAACGATGGCTATTTGTTCATCTTCTAAGTACACCACGTTTTTAGTGTACTCAATTATGGGTGTTGCATCTGACGCCAAATAGTATTCATCTTCACCTAAACCAACAACAAGCGGACTACTTTTTTTAGCGGCTATGAGTTTATTGGGCTCTTCTTTAGAAAGAATTACAATGGCGTATGCACCGTGCACTTCATTCAGGGCCATGCGCAATGCTTCAGTCAAATCAACTTTATATTTGTTGCGAATTTCTTCAATTAAATGTACCAGAACTTCAGTATCAGTTTCTGATTTGAAAACATGTCCGCGTTTGATCAACTCTTTTTTGAGAACATCATAATTTTCAATGATTCCGTTGTGAACTAATACCATGCTTCCATCTCCGGCGTAATGCGGATGTGCATTCACATCATTAGGCAATCCATGTGTAGCCCAGCGCGTGTGACCAATGCCAATATTACCGTTGGTTGATTTTCCTTCACAAAATGCAACAAGATCTTGCACTTTTCCCTGGCGTTTATATACGTTGAGATTTTTTCCATCCTCAAGCATGGCAACGCCTGCACTGTCATATCCACGATATTCAAGTCGGCTTAGTCCTTTTATTAAAACAGGATATGCTTTTTTATTTCCGATGTATCCAACTATTCCACACATATAAAATCTGATCTAGTAAGTAGTGTATGTTATTTCAATTCTTGGTTTGTCTTTCAAGCTTGTGCCTGACCCGTTGAAAACAATACGCTCAATAGTTGAGCCAAAATAACTGGGGCTATAAATTCTAAAACCTGTATAGTCTCTTTCTCCATTAAGCATGGCTTGTATTTCTCGTGTGATTAAAAATCGGAATGATTTAGTGTCTTCATCATACGAAACTGTTTGTAAGCCACTTTGTGTAGCCGGATAATCAAGCGTAGTAGTTGAAGTTGAACCATCAATCATTTTTGCAATGAATAATTGGGTTGATGGATCAAACGGATCAGTTGTAAAATCTTGTATTGGCAAAACAAGCTCAGCTTTATTGATAATTTTTGGATCTGAGTTTCCGAGTGAATCTTTGTTCAGGTTCATTAGGTATGGAATATATACAATAGCGCGCATAGAACTCCCTTGCAAGAAAAATTGTTCAGCCCCCTTGGTTGAATCTGCCAAAACTTCTTCAACAATGGTTCCGCTGCGATCAAATTTTATATCATTGTATCGTGCTCCTTCACTATTAAATTCGAAGGTGAATTCTTTAGCAATGTTATCTCCGCTGTCATGAAAATACATAGTAACGTTTGAAAGAGAATTTTCAAGAACAAAGTACAAAACGGTTCCTTGTCCGGTAGATAAAGCGCTGCCGTCAACTTTAATATAAAGACCTTTGAAAAAATTTAGAAACGCATCTTGTGTTGCCATATTGCCTGAGGCATTGGCGTTCACCATGTCCATGCCAAATGACGGATCTAACCTCACACGAAAATGAGCGGGCAAGGTATCATTACCAACAATTTTATCTGCCACCACGTCAGGGGTGACAATTTCATAACCGGATTCTACCAAATTGCTACCAACAATAGTGGGGCTGGTGAAATTGTAATAATCTTCATCACGTGAAAGGGCATCGCCAATTTCGTATACCTCTACCTTAACGGGATCAAGATTACCGTAGTACTTAATGCTAGTGTAACGCAATGAAAGCACCACTGAATCCATTACTAAAGTTCCTATATCACCAAACGCTGGGGAAGCAGAACTAAGTCTCATTTGAGTAACAATACCGCAGTCAACTTGACCAAAAACCGGATCAATGTATGAGCCCAATAAATTGACAGAGGTTTCATCGGTCTCTAAACTATCTGTGATTTCAGAATAGGTAATAATAGATAGGGTATCAGTAAACACCTCTCCTAAAGAAGCTTCTTGCAGGCTGTCACCTAAATTAGTGGGATCTTTTTTACAAGAAACAAGGGCAAGTATAGCTACAAAAAAAACAGCGGAAAGTTGAGTAACCTTCCGCCGGTGATTTATTTCAATTTTTTCAGTCATCAATTTTAAACTACTAGTTCTTCTATAATCTGGTCGTAAAACTCATCCATTGGCTTAACGAAAGATTCTTCAGAATAGTATTCAAGGAAAGGAACTCCGGCCTTGCGAATGAGTTTAGTCATTTCCGGACTAATTTCAGCGCTACCCTGAACAACACCATCAGAAACTTTAATTGCCGCTTCATTGAGCACATTGAAATCAGTTTTTTTCAAAGGCGCAATGGTGGCATCGTCAAAGCCGTCAAATTTAAGCTTTTCATAAAACTTGGTGTCCCAATTTTTGTTAAAGCCATCGTTGTATATTGAGTATACCACCTTGGTATCTGCAAAATGCGGGTCGTTGTTGTAAATCTTTTTGATATACAAGGGGGTGAGTGCCGTCATCCAGCCGTGACAGTGAATGATATCCGGTTTCCAGCCTAATTTTTTTACTGTTTCTAAAACTCCGCGTCCAAAAAACATGGCGCGCTCGTCGTTGTCTGCATGAAAATTTCCTTTTTCATCACACACGGTTGTTTTGCGACGAAAGAAATCATCATTATCAATGAAGTAAACCTGAATTTTAGCTTGAGGCACTGAGGCCACTTTAATTATCAAAGGGTGATCCACGTCATTGATGATGAGGTTCATACCTGATAAACGAATCACCTCATGTAATTGATGTCTGCGCTCATTGATACATCCATAACGAGGCATAAAAGCGCGGATTTCTTTGCCGGCTTCCTGTATACCTTGCGGAAGTTTTCGTGTTATACTTGAGATTTCAGAACCAGTTAAAAAAGGGGAGATTTCCTGAGAGATAAATAGTACTCTTTTCTTTTCCATAGAAGGATAAACAATGAATAGTTAGCAAATTTACGAAAAATAATGCTCACTTTCAAGTGAAAAACATAGATTTGCCGGTTTGTCCCTAAAAAAATCGCTTCAAAAACGTGCAAAAAATTGATCATTCTTCAGCGCTTCAACTGGCGCTTACCACGTTTAAGGGCGCTAACCCAAAGGGTTTAATTGGCTTTGTGCCCACCATGGGAGCTTTACATCAAGGCCATATAAAATTAATACAAGAAGCCCGAAAAAAAACTGATTTGGTGGTATGTTCTATTTTTGTAAACCCTACACAGTTTAATAACGCAACTGATCTGGCTCGTTACCCGCGTACACTGGAGGCCGACTTGCTTCTGCTTGAACAGGCCCAATGTGACATCGTTTATTTTCCAACGGTTGATGATGTGTATCCAAAGGGCACCGGTGAGAATTATGAAATTGATTTTTTTGGTTTGGACACCGTAATGGAAGGAAAATTCAGACCGGGTCATTTTAAAGGAGTAGCAAGAGTTGTGCACCGTTTTTTTGATTTGGTAAAACCTGATTTTGCTTTTTTTGGTTGTAAAGATTTTCAACAAGTAGCTATTATAAAACATTTGATAAAAGTTAAAAACATTGCCGTGCAAATAGAGGAGGTTCTCACTGAACGCTCACCTGAAGGATTAGCACTTAGTTCGCGCAATATGCTTTTAACAGATGAACAACGACGAGATGCCTTGATCATTTTTCAAACTCTATCGCTTGCGCATGAGTTGGTAAAAACTGAAAGGCATACTGAAAAGCTGAGAGACAAATTAATTTCTTTTTTCAACAGCGGAAAACTCAAACTTGAATATCTGGAAATAGTTGAAAACAATTCTCTGCAAACTCCTGAAATAATAGAGTCAAATTGCACTTGCTGCATTGCTGCTTTCTGCGGTGAAGTGAGGTTAATTGACAATATGTCTATTGCATAATCTCCGGTAGAACTTGCCGGTTAAAAGTTTAGCGCGCAAGAATTACCCACTCTTAACGCAACAATTTTCTCCATCTTTGCATATCATGCTCAAAAGATTTATTCTCTGTTTTGTTTTTTTCAAAGCGGCCATTGGTTTTGCTTTTGAAACGGATTTTGCTGATAGTCTTTTTCAAATTGCAACGGTAAAAAAAAACAAACAGACCATTGAATTCATGCTGGCAAATTTTTACCCTGTTTTTGTATTGAACTATGATGATGGTAAAAAGTGGATGACTACTTGTTTGTCGTATGCGCATAAAAGCGGAGATCAAGAATTGATTGGACGCAGTTATTTGAATTTGGGAATGACTGATTATATGCGGGGAGACTATCCTCAATGTCTTGCAAACTATCAACAGGCATTGAATATTTTTGAGGAGACCGAGAATAAAAAATATCTTGGCCGAACGTACAATGAATTTTCTGTTTACTGGAGAAAACAAAAACAATTTGACAAGGCCATATCATGTCTTGATAAATCATACCAACTCTGCAAAGAATGTGCTGATACCGGATGCATTGAAACATCACTTAATAATAGAGCTGTGGTTTATGAAATGTCTGGCAATTACAATGCAGCAATTGTATACTATAAAAAAGCTGAGGAGATTGCCTTAAGCAGTCAAAACAAAACCGGGCTGGCTTATATCTATGCTGATTGTGCTGAGTGCTACCGACTCAATGGGAATTTAGATTCTTCCATGATTCAGATTAACCGCTCCATTGCGCTCATGCATGAACTTAATAATATGCAGGGCCTGGGACTAAATCTCATTAATAAAGCTGCCCTACAAATTCAACTTGAAAATTTTAATGAAGGCATCCAAACCTATTTGGCCTGTATTGAGCTTGCGCAAAATTTACGATATACTGATTTACTCAAGAATGCACATTATCAGCTTGGAAAAGCCTATGCTGAAGTAAATGATTTTGAAAACTCATTCTATCATATTGAACGTAGCCATTTTTTAAGAGATAGTTTATTGAATGAAGATAAAATGAAATCGCTCTCTGAAATGGAGGTGAAGTATGAGACTGAAAAAATAGAAAATAATTTATTGGCTGAGCAGCAAGATCATATTGAAACAGAACTTACGTTGGCCAATAGAACAAAATGGTTTGGTGCAATTGCGGGCGTATTGATATCACTGATATTTCTTGGATTATTTCTTTACCAAAGAAAATTAAGGTTGACTCAAGCTGAAAAAGATCAAGCCGTGATCCATGAAAGAGAAAAAGGTTTGCAAGCTGTGATTGATGCAACTGAAGATGAAAGAAAAAGAATCGCTCGCGAGCTGCATGACGGAATTGGACAGCAAATGAGCGGTTTAAAACTTGCCTGGCAAAACCTTACCAATAAAGCCGAAAATTTGTCTGCAGAAGAAAAGATGAAATTAAATGAATTGACAAAAATATTAGATCAAACATCTGCAGAAGTGCGCATCATATCACATCAAATGTTACCAAAGGTGCTTGAGAGTTTTGGCTTGATTCCGGCCCTGGAAGGCATGCTTGAATCAGCATTGAAATATGCCCATTTGAAATATACCTTTGAGCATCACAATTTTGATCAAAGATTACCTGAAAAAACAGAGTTGGTATTGTTCCGCGTCAGTCAAGAGCTAGTCAATAACGCAATTAAACACGCAGACGCCGATTTGCTGACCATACAATTGTTCAAGCGCGCCAAACAAATCATTCTTTTAGTTGAAGACAATGGAAAGGGATTTTCAGTGGTAGAAAAAAATGAAGGACACGGCTTATTGAACATTAAATCGAGATTAAACACGGTCAACGGCACAGTTCAGTTTGAAAATGGTGATCCACATGGAATAATTGTTACTATCAGAATACCGGTCTCATAAAATTCTTGATGTTGCAATAATCTGCACAGTCAACTAAAAATCAATTATATTTGAACAGACAGATTGTTATTTAATGCCCGATAAAAAAAGAATTCTACTGGTTGATGACCACCAGTTGATCATTGATGGCATACGCGGATTTATTGAACACGACGGACGCTATCAAGTGATTGGTGAAGCCAATGATGGTCATGATGCCATCAGGCTGGCTGATGTATTGAATCCACACGTGATTTTGATGGATATTGAAATGCCCGGTCTCAGCGGTATTGCCGCTTGTGAAGAAATTAAAAGAAAATTTCCTCAAGTGAAAGTCATCATTATCTCAATGCATAATGATAAAGAACTTATTAAAAAACTGATTGGGCTTGGGGCTGACGGGTATCTTCTGAAAAACTCACAACAAACTGAAGTGCTGGACGCCATCACCAAAGTATTGAATAATCAATCATATTTCTCTAATGATGTTACTCTGTCATTGCTTGACAAAACAATTAAAAATCACAGTGAATCTAACACCACAACTGATTTGAGTGAGTTAACTGAAAGAGAAACGGAAATTCTCAAATTGGTTGCTGAAGGAATGACAAACAAAGAAATCGGGGATGAATTAAACATCTCGCATCGCACGGTTGACACGCACCGCACCAATCTGATGAAAAAATTAGATGTTACAAATGTGGCCGGACTTATTCGGTTGGCGTATAAAAACAATCTCTTGAAATAAGAAGGTGTTGGTCAGATAATTCATTTCTTTTGCCGAAAAATTACAGAGTTTCTTCATCTGTCTTACAAAAACACTAATTTTATGCGCACATTAAAAAATTGAAACTTAAATTCTATGTCATACCTTTTCACTTCTGAATCTGTTTCTGAAGGACATCCCGACAAAGTTGCGGATCAAATTTCAGACGCCTTGATTGATAATTTTCTTGCCTTTGACCCCAACAGTAAAGTTGCCTGTGAGACGCTGGTAACAACCGGACAAGTTGTACTTGCCGGTGAGGTGAAATCAAAAGCATACCTGGATGTACAGGAAATTGCCCGCGGCGTGATTCGCAAAATTGGCTATACTAAATCTGAGTATATGTTTGAAGCAAATTCATGTGGTGTACTTTCAGCCATACATGAACAATCTGCCGACATTAACCAAGGAGTTGAGCGTAAAAAGAAAGAAGATCAAGGTGCCGGTGATCAAGGTATGATGTTTGGTTACGCAACCAATGAAACGCCAAATTACATGCCTTTGGCCTTAGATTTGGCACACGCCATTCTTTTAGAACTTGCTGCGCTGAGAAGAGAAAATAAACAAATTAAATACCTCCGTCCTGATGCAAAATCACAAGTGACTTTAGAGTACAATGATAAAAACCAACCGGTGCGCATTGATGCAATTGTTGTTTCTACTCAACATGATGATTTTGATTCAGAACAAAAAATGTTGGCAAAAATTAAAAAAGATATCATTGATATTTTAATTCCTCGCGTTAAGAAAAGCTATCCTAAGTACGCTAAACTATTCAATGATAAAATTGCCTATCATATTAACCCAACAGGGAAATTTGTAATTGGCGGCCCGCACGGTGACACCGGCTTAACTGGGCGCAAAATCATTGTTGATACTTATGGTGGAAAAGGCGCTCACGGTGGTGGAGCATTTTCAGGTAAAGATCCTTCAAAAGTTGACCGTTCGGCTGCTTATGCTACACGTCACATTGCAAAAAACTTGGTTGCGGCCGGTGTTTGTGATGAGGTTTTAGTTCAGGTTTCTTATGCAATTGGTGTTGCTAAACCAATGGGTATTTATATCAATACTTATGGAACAGCCAAAGTGAAAATGAATGATGGTGAAATTGCAAAAATTGTTGAGAAAGTTTTTGACATGCGCCCATATTTCATTGAACAGAGACTAAAGCTACGCACTCCAATGTATAGTGAAACTGCAGCATACGGACACATGGGTCGTAAAAACGAAATCGTAACAAAAACATTCTCTATGCCTGATGGCAAGAAAAAAACATTGAAAGTTGAATTGTTTACATGGGAAAAATTAGACTATGTAGATAAAGTAAAAGCAGCTTTCAAATTGAAAAAATAATTCAGCATTGCTATTTAGTAAATCCCTCTTCCAAATTCTGGTTGAGGGATTTTTTTTGAATCAGGACACACATAAAAATTTCACTTTTCTATGACACATCATATTTTTTATTTAGCCACTTGTTCAACTTGTCAGCGTATTTTGAAAGAATGGAAACCCTCAAAAAAATTTATTCTACAAGACATAAAAACTGAAAAAATCACAGCCTCGCAATTAGAGAAGATGATTGAACTGGCGGGTTCTGCCGAGGCCTTGTTTTCACGGAGATCAATGAAATATCAGGCACTCGGACTCAAGGAAAAAAAACTTACTGAAAAAGAATATCGTAAGTTAATTTTAGATGAATACACTTTTCTTAAAAGACCTGTTTTAGTTTCAGATAACAAGATATTTATTGGGAATACGGCTTCTGTTGTACAGGCGGCTAAGGAACTAATATCTTTAATAAATAAAACGAAAAAGTGAAATCTCATCTGGCATTATTCGCCGTTAATTTGCTTTATGGCATTAACTACTTAGTAGCAAAAGGACTTATGCCCGGGGTAATAGGAGCCAACGGATTTATTTTTTTGCGAGTAACAGGCGCCACCTTGTTGTTTTGGATTTTGTTTTCATTCAGGTTTGAAAAAATCAAACGGAATGATGTGTTGAGAATAATTTTATGCGGCATTTTTGGAGTGGGCATTAACCAGTTATTGTTTTTTAATGGGTTGTCGTTGACGTCGCCGGTGAACGCATCAGTAATTATGGTAACCACTCCTATTTTGGTTTTGTTGCTTTCATTGATTTTTGTAAAAGAAAAAGTCAACCTGACCCAAGTAGTGGGCGTGTTGCTGGGCGGCCTGTCTGCAATTATTTTTTCAATGCAAAATGCTGAAGGAACATCTGCAACATCAATGGGTGATTTACTCATCATGTTGAATGCGGCTTCGTATGCAATTTATCTCATCATGGTAAAGCCGTTAATGTCAAAGTATAACGCGCTCACCGTAATTACCTGGGTTTTCACTTTTGGATTAATAGTGGTGCTGATATGGCCTGCATCATGGAATGAATTACCTCACGTTGATTGGCAAGGCATGAGCGCAACATCGATTGCAAAAATTATTTTTGTGGTGGCGGGTGTTACATTTCTGCCTTACTTACTTATGGTATATGCCATGAAAAAAGTGAATGCCACCGTAGCAGCTGTGTATATCTATATTCAACCTGTGCTTGCAACACTATTTGTTTTTATGTACGCCAGTTTGGGTCTTGAAAATTATACTGCAGACATCAATGTGATTAAACTGATTTGCACCTTGTTCATTTTCATTGGTGTTTATCTAGTGATAAGACCGCAAAAGGTGCGGGCGTGAGTAATTCACATATCCTTACCGCAGGATTTCTACACGCGTAAGAAATTTTACGCAAAACGCAGTATAAATTTTATCTATGACTGATTACCGCCAGCTGTAAACCGTATAGAAAAACACTCAACGCGTTGAATATCATTTTAATATATTAATTAACAACAAGCATAGGTCAATAAGTATGAGCAAATTTTCTGATGGGTTTGACGTAAATTTGATGTGTGACAAGGTCATTTCTGAAAAGGGAATCAAGTGTACCGGGTTCAGATAGTCAATAGGGATAAACAATAAAAAAGAACAAAGCAGCAGGGAAAAAAATAGCTCAACACAAACAGTATCCACGACGCTTTTATTACCCTGATAAAAATCAATCATCCCGATTGAACAACGAATCTGATAGAGGAAGAAATTCAGAATTGACAGCATGCCATAGTGATTGAAGAAGACGGATTTTGTTTAACTCGTTCCGGTGAACAGAATTCGCAAGCAAAAAAACGGTGAGGTATTAAGCTTACGCCCGACTCAAGCTCATGAGAGATTTTCTCATACATCAGCTTAGGTTGGGCGTAAGCTGTTTTTATTCAAACCGTATGCATCATAATATTCTTGCGCTTAATCTGGCATGAAGCATCTCTTCTTCGGCCCACCAAATAAAAAAGGTCACCAAACAGTGACCTTTCTTGTATAATTTATCTTATCAATTTATTTACGTGCAACCACCAGTTTAATTGTTTTGGTTGTTTCTCCATTGGTTAAATGAACAAAATAAATTCCTCTGGCTAATCCTGAAACATCAATCTGATCAGATCCGGTAGACGTTCCGTAGGCTTTGGTGAGTACAGTTTCACCCAAGGCATTTGTAATGTACATTACTGATTGGTTTTGATCAAGATTCATCCAACTGATCGTAAAATAATCACGCACAGGATTCGGATACACAGAGAATGAAATACGCTCAGATTCATTTAAGCCTGATGAATTACTGTTACCAACAGTAAATGTTACCATGGTGCTGCAGCCTGATGCGCTGGTTACTGTCACCGTGTAATCTCCAGGGGTGAGACCAGAGATGTCTTCCGTAGTTGCGCCGTTGCTCCAGCTGAATGTATATGGATCATCCGGGAAAAATTCATTGATGGTAATATCTATTGCGCCTTCAGTGCACGTTGCACAAGCAGCGTCAGTGACAATACCTGTTACATCAAATGTTGCAAAATTTCCAACCGTAACGCTGAAACTTGTTTGACAACCATCGTCAGTGTCTGTTACGGTTACGGTATAATCACCTTGTCCAACCGCCGCTAGGTCTTCGGTGGTTTCTCCATTGCTCCACGAGTATGAATAATTTCCAGATCCGCCGGTTACCGTAATATCAACAGATCCATTTCCGTTTCCGCAGAAATCATCATTGGCAAATCCGGTAACAGAAACTCCGGTAGTTGTATTTAAAATATCGTATGAAACAGACACCTCACAACCGGTATCATCATTTGTTACAAGACACGAGTAGGTGCCTGCAGATAGTCCGCTTAGGTCTTCTGTTGTTGCTCCATTACTCCACAAGTAGCTGAGGTTAGTTCCGCCGGTTACAGTCAGATCAATACTTCCTGCGCCATTGCTACAGAACTCATCAGTTGAAACCCCGCTAACTGCAATATCAGCTAAATTGACAATATCAAATGTTAGTTCATCCTGACAAAACGGTCCGGTTGATTGTATGGTTACTGTGTATGTGCCTGCAGAGAGTCCAGTGATATCTTCAGTTGTTTCTCCGTTACTCCAGTTGAAATCAACGGTCGCTCCGGTTACATCAATATCAATAGATCCGTTAGATTGTCCGCAGTTTTCATCAACAACTGAAATCACGGTAGTTGTGAAAGTTGTGTTATTTCCTACAACTAATTGCATGGTATCCGTGCAGCCATTTGCATCCCAAACTACTAATTCATAATCTCCGGCATCCAGATTTGAGAATTGTCCCGGAGTAAATAAATCAGGTTGTCCGTTTAACGTTGGATCAAATGGTGCGGTACCACCGCTTATTGTATAAACGATTTGACCACTTCCTTGAAGACAGTTGTCATCAGTGAGGCTTGTTAAATTTAACTGTAAATCAGAGGCAACTGCAAGTACGGTATAATCTTCAGTAAATGTGCAGCCAACATCATCAGTTATAGTTAAGCTGTAATTGCCGGCAGCAAGATTATAAACGGCCGTAGTATTTGGCGCTCCGCCTGCACAAGCCGTTGTTCCTGTATAAACAGTTCCTGTTGCAGGGTTTGGCCCATCTGTGAAAACAACATTACCCGATGCATCAAGTAGGGTATAGATATTTTCTTCTTCCCAGTTTCCTGCTGTGTAGTTGAGTTCAATTGCATCTCCATCACACACATCAATGGTTTCTGTTGATCCTGTTCCCGAGGCGCTGAAAGTTCCAACTGATGAACCGTTGATGAATACTTCAAGTTCACCACCATTCCAACCGTCACCAAATAAATCTTGCATATCTAATGTGTATTGGCAGCAAGGACTTGGTGAAGCACCTGTCCAACTGAACGAATACGGGTCAATGCCTCCACTAACAGTTACTTCTATAGATCCATTGTCATTTCCACACATGGCGTCTGAAACAACAGATGTGGTAGAGATTGAACCGCCTCCTGAATTAATGTCGCCTGAATAGTTGTAAATGCATCCGGCATTGTCTGTGATTTGACAAGTATAGTTTCCGGCTGTCAATCCTGAAATATCCTGAGATGTTGCAGCATTACTCCAGAGGTAAGTGTATCCGGGTGTTCCGCCGCTCACGGTGAGATCAATAAAACCTGTAGGGGTAATACATGAAGCATCTTGTGTAATTGCTGTTACGTTCAGTGTTCCGGTGTTGTTAAGTACATCTGCTGATAATGAAATATTACAACCGTTTGCATCTGTAATTACAAGATCATAGGTGCCTGCAGACAATCCGCTGATATCTTCTATGCTTGCTCCATTATTCCATGCGAAAGTGTAAGGAGCGACTCCTCCGATAACCGTAATGTCAATTGCGCCGGCAGCATCTCCACAATTTTCGTCTGTTGTTGTGGTTACGGTGGCAGCAAATCCTCCACTGTTATTTACCACAGTTTCAGTAGTGCCAACACTGCAACCAAATTGGTCTTCAACGGTGACCGAATAAGTTCCGGCTGACAGTGAAGAAATGTCTTGTGAAATTGCGCCGTTTGACCAAGTATAGTTAATTGGTGCGCTTCCGCCTGTGATAGTAATATCAATTGCTCCGGCGGCATCACCACAATTCTCATCCGTAACAACAGATGAAACAAGTGTAAGAGTTCCGTTATCACTTCCTACGGTAAAACTTCCTGCAGTTGAACACGAATTAATGTCAGTGATCGTAACAGAATATGTTCCGGCTGTTAGATCTGTAATGTCTTCATTTACGGCGCCATTTGACCAGTTAAATAAAAATGGAGCAGTACCGTCAGTTAATGTGATATCAATACTTCCGGCTGAATTGCCGCACACTTCATTGCCAATTACTGAACCGCTGATGGTCATGTTTCCTCCGGAATTTATCAGGTTAAAATCAGCGGTGAACGAACATCCTCCGGCATCTGAAATGAGCACAGAATAGTTTCCTTCATTGAGTGAACTAATGTCTTGCGTTGTTGCGCCGGTTGACCAAACATATGAGTATGCAGGTGTTCCGCCGGCAACGGTGATATTCACCGAGCCGTTATTTGATCCGCAACTTTCGTTGGTTAATGTTTGTGAGAAAATTTGCAGGTTCCCCGGATCGTCATTCACGGTTGCGTTTAAGTCAAGTGTGCAACCTGAAGCATCAGTAACTGTACAACTATAATTTCCGGCAGATAATAACAGAATATCTTGTGTTGTTGCGGTTGTATTCCACAAGTAAGTGTATGGTGCTGTTCCGCCTGAAATGGTAATGTCAATTGAGCCAATTCCGTTTCCGCAGTTTTCATTTATTACTGAAATATTATCCAAAGAAAGTGTACCGGCGCTATTTGCAACACTGAGGTTTCCTGTATCAAAAGTGCAACCGTTCACATCTGTAATTGTGCATGAATAGGTTCCTTCATTGAGTGAGTTAATATCTTCAGATGTTGCAGCGTTGCTCCAGTTGAAAATGAATGGTGCAGTTCCGCCAATTAACGTAAGGTCAATTGCGCCCGCGTTGTCATTACAATTTTCATCGTTAATAGATGCAGTTGCACTTAAGGCTCCACTTGTGTTAATCAAAGTTTCTGAACCGCTGATTGTACATCCGTTACCATCTGTTACAATGTACGAGTAGATTCCTGCACCAAGTGAAGAAATATCTTGTGAGGTAGCGCTGTTTGACCATAAATAGGTGTATACTCCATCGCCTCCGCTTACAGTAAGATCAACTGCTCCGTTTGTTGCCGCACATGTTTCATCACTTACAGTTGCTGTAACCAATAATGTACCCGGGTTATTAGAAATGATGATTGGTCCCAAAGTAAATTCACATGCTGATGCATCAGTAATTACACAAGAATATGTTCCGCCTGACAATCCGTTGATATCTTCAGTTGTTGCACCATTGGACCAGTTGAAGGTGTATGGAGCAGTTCCTCCGGTTACAGTTACATCAATTGATCCGGCTGCGTTGCTGCAAAGTTCTGCCGTTCCAATAGAGCTAGCACTTAAGGTACCCGTATTGTTTAATATGGTATAGGTGTCATTTACCTCACATCCATTTGCATCAGTAACGGTTACTCCATAAACTCCTGCACTAATTGAGCTAATATCCTGACTGGTTTGTCCAGATGTCCAGGCGTAAGTGTAAGCAGGTGTTCCACCGCTGATGATGATATTAATTGCTCCTGCTCCATTTCCACAATTTTCATGAGTGAGAACAGCATTATCAATTTGCAAAGTTCCTGCGGTGTTGTTCACAGTTTCATTCAAGGAGAATGTGCAACCGTTAGCGTCAGTAACATTTAGTGAATACGCTCCGGCAATCAGCCCAACATTGTCTTCTGATGTTGAGCCATCGTTCCAATTGAATGCGTATGGCGCAGTACCTCCGGTAGTGGTAACGTAAATAGCTCCTTGTGCATTTCCGCAAAGTTCATCCAGGACATAATCAGTGGTTACATCTAATGTCCCTGTTCCGTTCCAAACTGTCAATGAGCCGGTGCTTACAGAGCAACCGTTATCATCTGTCACAGTGCATGAATAATTTCCGGCTGATAATGTCGAAATATCTTCTGTGGTGGCTCCATTACTCCAGTTGAATGTGTAAGGTATTGCGCCACCCAATAAGTTAATATCGATAGCTCCTTGTCCGTCGCTGCAATTTTCATTGTTTATTGTTGTAGAATAAATATCCAAAGAGCCCGGGTTATTAGCCACGGTGAAAGTTGAAGTTGTAAGTGAACATCCTGTTTGATCTGTGATAACGCATGAATAATCTCCAATGTTTAATGAAGAAATGTCTTGGCTGGTTGCCCCGTTTGACCACGCATAGCTAACTGTTCCTGATGCTCCGGTGACAGTGATGTTTACTGCTCCATTGTTGTTATTACAATATTCATTGGTAACAACACCTGTATAAGACAAGGTGCCGGAATTATTTAATACATCAAACGATTCTGAGTAAGTACATCCATTACCGTCAGTGATGCTTACAGAGTATGACCCTGCAGCTAAACCACTAATATCATCTGTGGTAGCCCCATTGCTCCATGAATAGGAATATGGAAGTGTGCCTCCGGCTGCGGTAATTTGAATTGATCCGTTGATGTTTCCGCAAGTTTCGTCTGAAATTGAACTTGAAGAAATTCCTAGACCCGAGGTGTTATTTGCTACAGTGAATGATTCAATGTGCTCACATTGATTCGCATCATTTATCGTGATGGTATAAGTGCCTGCGGCAAGATTTGTGATATCTTCAGTTGTTGCACCATTGCTCCAGCTTACGGTGTAAGGTTGAGTTGCGTTTACAACCGTGATGTCTATTGATCCAGCGGCATTTCCACAGGTCTCATCAATAATTGATTCAACTACTGCATCTGTATAACAATAGGCAGAACAATTGGAAACATCATTTATTAGGGTGAAATTTTGAGACGCTGTACAGCCATATCCATCAGTTACTGTTATGGTGTATGTTCCTCCGTTGAGCGATGAAATATCTTGTGTAAGCTGACCGTTATTCCAGCTATATCCGTATGAACCTGATCCGCCGCTCACTGAAATATCAATAGATCCGTTAGCTGTACCGCATGCCTCATTGGTGAGATTATTAAGTGTAATAGCCATTCCGGGCAGCGTATTTACTGTGATATCTTCTGCATAGGTACATCCATTTGCGTCAGTGATAGTCAGTGTATAAACACCTGCTGTTAGTGTGCTTATGTCTTCAGTAGTTGAAGCATTAGACCAACTGAAAGAATAAGGCGGTGTACCTCCTGAAGTAGTCACATCAATAGCTCCGTCATTGCCTCCGGCGCAAGTAACATTAGTAATGGCAGTTGTAATATTCAGCGAACTGATATTGTTGAGGATAAATGTTGCAGAATCAGCACATCCGTTTGAATTAGAAACAATAACCTCATACGTGCCTGCACCAATACCGCTAAGATCTTCAGTAGTTGCGCCATTTGACCACGCGAAGGTATATGGAGGGTAATCTCCGGTAACTGAAATATTGATGGCACCATCATTGGTTCCGCATTGAGCCTGTGTAACAAAACCACTCACTTCAATTTCTGTTGGTTCATTAAGTGTTACAAGTGTATCCGGTAGATCTGACATCAAAGAAATATTCCAGTTAAAGATGTACCCGTTGTCAAGCGCATATTGATCTGATACTTCAAGAGTCCATGTTCCATCAAGGGTTGATCCTAAGAGTCCGTTCAAGTTTTGAAATGATTGATATGACCCTTGTGGTAAATAACTATCTGTATAGGTGCCACCGGTTGATGCCGGAATAGTGTGCGTATAGTTTCCTGCTTCAGCTACCATGGTACCAAATACCGGAGCATCATTCCAGCAATATTCAAAACCTATACCCGGATCAGTCAGGTCACTGTTAGCACCATCAACCGGACCGGAAGCAAAGGGCTCTCCTAAATCTGTACTGCCTCCACCGGCAAACTGTTTCAGAATAACCTCTTGACCACTTGGGGAAATAATTTTGATTTGTAAATCGCCCAGATAAGAGTGTTCCATAGTTGCACAAACTTGTTGAAGTTGGCTCATGTCATCCAATACCTCACCCGCACCAAATCCAGAGATATTGATAGATGTTGTATAACTCACCCCTGTACCATCAGGTAAAAAAGTTGTGTCAGCATCAAACACACCACCTATTACTAGTGCATCAGCTTTACATCCATAACTATCATAAACCTGAACAGAATAAGTTCCAGCTGCAAGTCCGGTTATTGGATTTGTTGTATGAGTAGTTGTTGTACCGGTTCCGCCGTTTGTTGTTACGTGATAAGTATAAGCAGGAAATCCGCCTGTTGCATTGACAAGTATTTCACCTGAATTATCATTATAGCAATCAAGATCAGTGCCGTCAATGGTGAATTCAATTGGTTGTGCATCATCAATGTATAAAAATGCCGTGTCAACAGGCGAACATGCATCCGGTTGATAGATGATATAGATTGATTCTTGTCCTTCAGGTATACCGTCTGATACAGAGTTGATAAATACAGTTGCAGAAGTTTGTCCTGCCGGGATGGTCACCGAGTTGTCAATATGACCGTAATCAACACCGTTGTTGGCTGTTCCGCCAACTGTATAGGTGATTGTGGTTGCGTCATCTGCAGGACTATCAAGACTAAAGGTAAAACTTGCCGGAATACATCCTTCGAGTGCGATATTATCTCCGTTTACGGTTTGAGTTTGAACTACTACGTCTTTAGTGAATCCTGAAAAATAACATGCGGCTCCAATATTACCGCTGAGGTTGATCAGTGCAACACGTATCAAATCATCGCTGGTAACAGTTACATCACCAGTATAGCCCGCGGTTAATTTGTAGGTAACATAATCAGATGTTCCGGTAACTGCATCTCCGGCTCCGAGCGGAGAGCCGTTTACATAAACATTAGCACCTGCATTTGCAATGATGTTGATATAAGCCGTGCCCACCCAATTGACATTTGGCAACACTACATTCTTGCTTCCTGTACAGCCCACAGGTGGAATAAATATTAAATCTTGTTGTCTTTCGTTGTCATCTGTAGAACCATCACTTCCGTTCGCAGTTTGATATACATATACGTCTTCTGAAGTTTCTAATAAAAGGTTGTCAAAGCCTGAGAAGACAGATCCATCAATAACATAGTAATCGCCGGCATCAATTGTAGCAACAGGGGCAGGGTTTCCATTGAGCATAATGTCGGTGTTGTCATAAGCCGCAACCACAATTACTTTTTCATTGTCTATTCCCTCGCCTTTAATTAATACATACTCATTCCCAATTACATCAATAGGAGCAATCTGATCTGTGCCAATATCTCTACCGCTTGAAGGTAATCCTCCCACAATTGGATTTCCACCCAGCCAGGTACCGGTTGATACGGCAATAGGTTTGTCTGAAGTAATGTGAGTTCCGTTTACCCCGTTGGTGTTTTCAATTGCGCCCGCTTCATTGAAAAATGCAGCTACCACATACGTTTCTCCGGCATTTAGTGTTACGGTTGTGCTGGGAGAAGTAAGTGGTGCGCCTGATGGAGTGGTACCTCTGAAAATTACTCCCGGACGAATATCATCAATAGTTACAGTGGTATTGTCTTCGGTTGCTATTATGCCGAACGTATTACTTTTACCATTAATATAACCTGTGTTGTTGTATGTATGGCCGGTTCTGAAATCTGTTCCCAGTGCGGCTTTTTCTCCTTTTGACGTCATTGCTGTGGCCTGTGCGCTCACAACAACGCGCACCGTTGCATAAAACGGATAGGCGCCCGTGACAATCAATCCTTTGTTGGTCATTGCGGTGTTCAATTCAGCCTCTGTAACAAGCAGGGGACTGGTGGTGCCAGAACCAAACATATACGTAGTTGATGATGCATTGGAAATAGTCAATGTAGTAATAAGATTACCAGAACCATCCGTAACAGTAACGTCAAAAGGCACACTTGAATGGGTGCTCAACACCAAGTAATGGGTACCGTGATCTTCCTTGGCAAACAATGCCGGGAAATAGTGTTTTGTGTCAAGCTGTGAGAATGAAATTTGTGATGATGCCAGAATAAAAAAAATGGCAACAACTGAGAACAGTTTTTTCATGAGTAGAGTTTTTGCTTTCGAAATACAATTGGGATGATCAATAGTTGTCTCATCTTAAATTGTAATTCTATTTTCCGAAAGTTAGCAAACCGCTATTAATTTGGTAACTTTGGCAGTGTTAATTTTGGATTATGCCAACAACAATTCTTGTAAATCAAATATCAAAAAGTATATTGTCTGACCATTTAAAAGTGTTAGGTGAAAATGTATTTTCATTACATTTAAATGGACAAAATTTGATTCTAGAGGTACTTAATATCCAATTAGCTGAAAAAATCATGCGCATCAGGGTAAAACATACCACGTATGAATTACAATTTAAGGATGATTTGGATTTGGTATTGGATAAAATGGGCATTCAAAGAAGTGCAAATATTGCTCAAAAAGATTTGCGCGCACCAATGCCGGGTAAGGTGATTGACGTATTGGCAAAAGAAGGGGATAAGCTTGAAAAAGGAGACAATATTCTAATTCTTGAAGCAATGAAAATGGAGAACGTATTGAAGGCTGAAAACTCATGTGTTGTCCGAAAAATCAATATCAAACCACTTGAAAATGTTGAGAAAAATCAAGTGTTGGTAGAACTGGATTTCTAATCCTAGTCCGCACTCTTATTTGGTGAACAAGAAGGTTTGGTTTATTTCATTAAAGGTTGTTACGAAGTAAAATGTACAGACCTTGCTCCGAGGTTGAGCTACACTTATTTTCAGCTTTGCAGCTTAATCACGTTTTCAATGAAATAAGTAAAAACCGGATGTGGCAAATCTGCACTTGAAACCATTTGCGGGCAAAACATCGTGAACAGGTAAAAGGGGTGATTTTTTTTGCGAATTATTTCAGGATCGAAATACTGGTTGCGCGCACAAATTTCATAATCACTCACTAACAAGTCAGCGTATTGTGGCAGCATTGAAAATCTGGAAGAGCTATACTCAGTGCCTGATCTGGTCTTAAATAATTTTTTAAAATCCGGAGAAAAATTATCTAACTGAATTGCATTGAAGTGATTTCCCTCAACAAGGTTTTCAGAAATTATTTTTTCGGTTTTAAGATCAAAACCTTTACTATTAAAAAAATCTTCAATTAAAAGTCTAAAACAGTCACCTGTGCCAAGCACCGGAATTTTTGAAGTGTAAAGTTTTTGAATTACTGCCGTTAAATAAAAGGCTTGTTTATATGGCCCCGGTGCTAAGAGTACACCATCATATTCGTCTACAAATTTTGAAGCGGTTGTACAACATTCCTCTTCATTTAACCAATAAATATTAATTGGCGTATCAAAAATAGATTCACAATGCTGTAATGCCTGATTTGTTGCGTTGTGTGAGTGATACGCAAAATTGTAATCACCAATGATTGCTATTTTAATGGGAGTACTCATCAAGAGAAGCGCAGTGTAAATGTATAAAAAAAGGAGACCTGAACGTGGTCTCCTCTCTTATAAAAATGTATGTTAACTTGGTATTATTCAAGTTTGAATGCAGATTTCACGTATCCGTTTTCAAGACATTTAATGCTGTCCGGACTGTAGTCAGAGTTTTTAAGCTTACAGTTGAAAGATGCTTCAAAAAGCATATAGTCACCAGTGGTATCAGAATCTTGAATCATGCTGACAAAGCTGAAATTGCTGAAACAAACTCCTCCGGTATCACTTACCCATACTTTGTTGTTAGGGTCAGTCCATTCAACCAAAACACCGTTTGTAATTGAGCCGGTGGCGTATCCAGGGGTCATATTATTGTCAAAGAATGCTTGCCATTGTTCAAGAGATGGTGTGTTTGAACCGTCATCAGTCCATTCCAACGTGCTAATGGTTAGTTTAACACCGTGAACCAAATTGTTGCGCTGAATGGTTGTGGAATACTCAGCGGTAGACAAGGATCCGGTGTTAATTGTTTTATTAGAGAAATAGCGGCAACTGTCAGTATATTGAACAGTTGAATCATCAATCACAGCATCGCATGCGCACTTGAGATCAACAATTGGAACCGGTGGTGGAATCACTTCGTGCTCTTCACATGCGGCAACCAGCGCCACGATTCCGGCAACACCTGATAGAATAAGTAATTTCTTCATAAGTAAAGATAGTTTTTGTAAAGATAGGTAATTTTTTCTGAAATACGGCATAATGGCGCACCGGTTGCCTGTTGAGGAGAAATAAAAAATCCGGACCCAACGGGATCCGGATCTCTGAATATACTCACCACAGCATGACTCAGAATACCAGCTCAAAAGACTTATGAAGCGTTTTTTAATTTTATAATATCCAGTTCTACATCAAGTTGAGAAATAGGCAGGTATTTTTCTTTAGTGACCGAAGAAATGCGCCCACGAAGCAAGCTATTATCTTCAAAATACGATCTGAAATATCCTCCAAGGGTTACATAACCCAAAAGAAAAGTTTTGAAAAACACCTGATAACGAATATCTCCTTTAAGATTTGTGCCGGCAAATTTTAAGTCTACCTCATCACCTGGATTCAAGTGGTGATAAACATAAATCATGTCATGCTGGAGTAACTCCGTCACTTCAGCCACGGTTTTCAACGAAAATGAAGTGTCAAGTTCAAAATCAAAAGAATTAAATAATTTCATAGATAGAATAGTTAAGGTTCAAGTATTGTTAAGCACGGATGCGAGTAACGTTATCATTGAAAACAAACTCATCAAGCGCTGCGCTGTGTCCGATCATTTCATTAAAATTCAACTCCACGAATTCACTGCCGTCATCTAGTTTAAATGATGTAAAACAATCTTCATCTGGTAATAAATTTTCAGCGTAAAGTTTTGCCATAATGCGATTAAGATCAGTATGGGAAATAAGCATTGAAATTCGTGAACGCTCGTTTCCGTTGATGAACTCACAATCAGCACAGACTATGTTTTGTGAGGTTTCATACGTTATTTGATGGATCAGAATTTTTTGAGTTTCGCCTAGTCTTTTCATAAACAACTGTATATAATTTGATACAATATTGAATAGGCAGACCGTAAACAATTTACGGACTAAAAAAAATCGCTTGAGACACCAGGAAGCAACACGCGATTAAATAGAATACCCACACGTGGATGAAATATTCTATTTTTGCCAAGGAACTTTACCGGAGAGATATTGGACCAAATAGAATTCTAGAAAAATCTCCAAATGACGGCATACTAAATAAGATGTGGCCGATAAAAACTGTATAAAATGAAAAAAATTCTTGTTATTGGGGCGGGTCTATCAGCGTCCAGCATGATCAGATATTTTTGTCAGAACTCAGAGAAAGAAGGCTGGCGCATTAAAGTTGGTGATCAGAATTTGCAGTTGGCAAAAGCCAAAATAGAAGGATGCAAAAACGCTGAAGCCATTGAGTTGGACGGTCTGAATGCAGAACAGCGCGGACCGCTTATTGAGTGGGCTGATCTGGTGATTTCTATGCTCCCGGCAATATATCACGTTGAGGTTGCAAAAGATTGTTTGAAATATAAAACCAATCTAATCACCCCATCTTATGTGTCAGAAGGCATGAAAGAACTTCATGATGAGGCGGTCAAAGCCGGACTGTTATTTATGAATGAGATGGGAGTTGATCCTGGAATTGATCACATGAGCGCAAAAAAAATTCTGGATGAAGTAGAAGCCAACGGCGGCAGAATGCACATTTTTGAGTCATTTACCGGTGGACTGATTGCGCCTGAAAGCGACAACAATCCATGGAATTATAAATTCACGTGGAACCCAAGAAACGTGGTTATTGCCGGACAAGGCGGCGCAGCAAAATTCATTCAAGAGGGGCAATATAAGTACATACCGTATAACAAATTGTTTAGACGTACTGAGATAATTCGCATTGAATCATACGGAGAATTTGAAGGCTATGCTAATCGTGATTCACTTAAGTACCGTGATGTGTATAATCTACAAAGCATTCCAACAATTTATCGTGGAACGCTCAGAAGGAAGGGATTTTCAAAAGCTTGGGATTGTTTTGTGCAAATTGGAGCAACTGATGATACGTATGTTTTGGAAGGGAGCAAAGACATGACAAAACGTGATTTTATCAATGCGTTTCTTCCTTATAATCCACATGATTCTGTTGAATTGAAACTGAGACATTATTTAAAAATTGATCAAGATGATATTATCTGGGATAAATTAGTTTGGCTTGGAATTTTTGAAAAGAAAAAAATGAATTTCACCGAAGATGTCACGCCGGCATTTTTTCTGCAAAAAATACTTGAAGAAAAATGGAAACTTGAGCCACAAGACAAAGATATGATTGTGATGTGGCATAAAATAGTTTATCATAAAGAGAACTCTTACCATGAAATCAATTCACACATGGTAGCTATTGGAGAGGATCAGACGCATACCGCCATGAGTAAAACCGTTGGATTACCCATTGCTATTTGTGCAAAAATGGTGTTAAACGGTCAAATAAAATTGACAGGTGTTCAATTGCCTTTGTACAAAGAAATATATGAACCAATTTTGAATGAGTTGGAAGAGTACGGAATTAGCTTCAAAGAGAAAAAATTAGACAAGGCCGTATTATACGATGTGATTGTCTGATTCAAACATCAACCATCTAATTCTGTCTTAACGAACCCTAAGCAGAAAGGGCAACTACTTCTTTGACAGCATCCAAATGTGAGCGCAACAAATTTTCAATTCCGCCTTTTAAGGTGGCGGTTGAAGAAGGACAGCCCGCGCAAGAGCCTTTCATTTTTACAGTAACCGTGCCGTTTTCAAAGCCAACATATTCAATTGCGCCACCATCATTTTCAACGGCCGGCTTTACATATTCATTCAACAATGCGCGGATAGGCTCGTCAAATTCTGAAGGAGTAAATTCTTTTTCAGGTACAGCAGGTTGACTGTTTTGATGTGTTTCTCCGGCATGACTTTTTAACTGACTTTCATCGGGCATTCTGATTAAAATTTCTTTACCATTCATCAGCCATTCTCGGATAAAATCACGCAATTCCATTACTATGAAATCCCAGTCAAGATTAGCGTCTTTAGTAACCGTTATAAAATTAGAAGACAAGAAAACAGATTTCACAAACGGGAATTGAAACAAGGCTTCAGCCAGCGGAGAAAATCCTTTGGTATCAGCAAGCGAAACAAACTCCACCGTGCGCTCATCAAGCAGCAAATATTTATTGGCCACAAACTTCATGGTGTTTGGGTTTGGGGTCATTTCAGCATATAAGGTAATTGGAATCATGGGTATGGGCATTTAATGTGCAAAAGTAAGCAATCATTATCAATCAAGATATAACAAGATAGAGAGACAAAAGTTTGCGCAGGGTAATACGATTCAGAAAGTTTTTTATTCCGTTTACACAGAGATAATTGCTATACCTTTGCATCATGATTAAAAAGCACATTGTGATTTTTGCTTCAGGTGGAGGCAGCAATGCGGAGGTGATAATGCGACATTTCAAGAATCACCCAAAGATAGATGTAGTACTTGTTGTATCAAACAATCCGAAAGCCGGTGTATTACATAGGGCAGATTCATTTGGCGTGCCCTGTTATGTATATCAATCTGCAGAATTAGAGAATGGCATTATGGAAAAAACCCTGCAGGCTTATAGGGCTGATTTTATTGTGCTTGCAGGATATCTTAAAAAAATTCCCGATTCGCTGATTAAAAAATACAATAACCGCATGGTGAACATTCATCCGGCATTGTTACCAAAATTTGGAGGCAAAGGAATGTATGGAATGAATGTGCATAAAGCAGTAGTTGCGGCCGGAGAAAATAAATCAGGCATCACTATTCATTACGTGAATGAGTACTATGATGAGGGAGCAATTATTGAACAACATGAGGTAGAAATTTTACCTACTGATTCTGCTGAACGTGTATCTCAAAAAGTGTTAGAATTGGAGCATGAATATTTTGCGCCGTGTATTGAAAATATTGTTTTGAAATTGGCATGAAGTATGGGGTTTGATATAATTGAAATAGGTAAGGCTTTCATGGTGCTATTTGCCGTGATTGACGTTTTCGGATCTATACCGGTTATAATAAAAATTAAACAGTCAAGCGGTGAAATAAATTCGCTGAAAGCATCTTTGGTTGCCTTTGTTATTATGATTGCATTTTTGTTTGGAGGTGAATGGATTTTGAGTGCACTTGGAGTTGATATTCGTGCGTTTGCCGTTGCAGGATCACTGATAATTTTTGCGCTTGCATGTGAAATGATTTTTGGTATTCAAATGTTCAGGGCTGAGGCGGGTAGCGCAAAAACTGTTTCAGTTGTTCCGGTTGCTTTTCCGCTGATAGCCGGAGCCGGAACCATGACCACGTTGGTTTCTTTAAGGGCAGAGTATGAAGCAATCAACATTTCCATAGCGGTTTTTTTAAACGTGATTATCGTTTATGTGGTGTTGCGATTGACCAGAAAAATGGAGGAGCTTTTAGGAGTTGGAGGAATTGCAATTATTAAGAAAGTATTTGGCATTATTCTACTGGCCATTGCAGTAAAACTTTTTGCAGATAACGTGAAACTACTTTTTGTTTCTTAAAAAATTCAGCTAGATTTTTTTGAGATTGAAGACAGCTTTAAACCTCCGCTCATCAAAGAATGAAGAGAATAATGGCACGTATGTTTTGTGTTGTTTTCTAACATCCATCAATTTATCGCCAAGCACATCCATAAAAACATGAATGAGCAATTCACTGCAGTAAAATTCTTTGGCTGAGGTTAAATCAAATCTGTTATCAAAGGGAATGTGCAGGTTGAGATAATAAAATGCACGTTCTGCAATGGCATCATTTTTAGAGGTGTCAACAATTTGTCTGCAAATAAAAAGGGTGCTGTCTGCGGTGTATTTGACAAATTTATCTAATGAAGATATTTGTACGCCATCCACCGGGTTATCATCACTCTTACCAATGGATTGAATAACCCGTAATTCATTATCAAATCTCACAATAATTCCACAATGACTATACTCTTCACCTGACACCTTCATCAGTTCGTATGACAAAGTTCCGGCACCTTTTCTCATGATGATATCGCCGGGTTGTAAAGTGGTTTTTATGCTGTCTGAAAGTTGTACAACGGCCGCACTTATCAAAGCATGAAAACTAAGCAGACAAATAAAAAGAACTGCCCGTAGATTACGCGTTCTGAATTTTATTTCAGTCTGTCTTCGCACGTCTGCTGCGCCGGATGAGAGGGATGGGTCTGGCTTCGCGCAACTCGCAACGCAATTTGAATTTGGGGTTTGCCCTGAGGTTAATGACAATTTATTCTGCCGTCGTTTTACAATCATTCAAATAATTTTCTGCAAATAAAATTTCTTTCTATGGGCTAAATTGAACCGGATTTATACTAGATTTTATAATTGATTGAAACTTGCACTTTGGAATGTACGAATTTTCCATTTTTCTGACCGGGATTCCACAATGGCATTGTCTTTACAACGCGTATAGCTTCTTCATCCATTGATTTTTGCATTCCTTTGATTAAAGTAATATCATAAATTTCACCATAAGGATCAACAATAAAACCAACTATTACTGTTCCTTCAAGACCGGATTTTCTCGCCACTTCAGGATATCTCAATTCATTGGCAATAAAAAATTCAAGTTCAGTTTGACCGCCGGGAAATTGTGGCATCGTGTCTAGTGTTTCATAAATATTTTCGTCATCTACTGCATACATGTCCTGCATCAATGAATCTTCACTGGTTCCCATATCCAATCCTAAATCTTTTTGGTAGTTACTAACTAGCCAGCCGTTGTCAGTTTTTGTAAGGTCATAGACAAAGGTCATTTCCATACCGTCTCTTTTTTCAGTGCAAGTGCAGCGTGCTTTATTGCCTGAGGTAGTACATTCTGTGCTTAGTATTTCAGTGGGTGATGATGCGCATCCGGCATCAATTGCTGCTAATACGTTATCCGTAGCAACTGATGTTGTTAGGCTAAGCGCGGTTTGACAGTCACCTGAATTGAGTGCAAGAGTAAAGCTTGTCACCACGGCATTAGGAGATCTTCCTGATCCAAACGCAAAAATTTTCCATTCTTTATTGACAATTGTCAGTCCGTAACGCGCTACGATGGTATCTGCATTTTGATTTAGTCCGGTGCACACGCAATTTACTTCTATGCCCTTACGTTGCGGTGCACAATTAATATCAAGCACCACAACAGGGATAGTATTTGCATGATTTTCACCCATTGATTCATATTCTTTTTTAGCTATAAAAAATGTGAATTCCGATGCCATCGGTTTTTGTCCTTCGTTGTGCAAGCGAATGAAGTTCAAAACAATTTCTGAGGGTTTGGTTTTCATTTCTTTTATCTCGCAAAATCCATCTTCATCCATTTCTTGAAAATCTACATCATCAAAGTTAAAATAGTAGATAAACCACTTGTTATCAACTAATGTGAGATGCAAATTAAAATCAAAGCGGTTACCATTCCATGAGGTTACCATTAAACATTCAACCCCGTATTCTCCTTCAAAAAATTCGAATCTGATTATTTTTAATTCTCTATAAAATTTGGCTACGTACTTCAGTTTATTTTCGCCCGAATAGGAGTATATTAATTCTGGAGCTGAAAACATGTTTTTTGCGTCAAGTATGGTATATTTTGAGGCTGCCTGAAAATTGTTTTTTCCAAGTGCATGCATGAATTTGTGAACTGTTTTTTCTGATTTTTTAATGTTCTGTCCAAATAAAAAAAATGACGACAATAATACCAAAGAGAATAGAGTAAACTTTTTCATAAAATACATAGCGGGTTAAATTTTCACAAATATACTATTTATACATCCTCTAAGTGCAGATGAAATTTGATTGTAAAAAGTTGTGAACTCTTACTGCACAAGATTTTTTATCTTTGAACTCATGAAAAACAAACTACTCATTTTGTTCAGTGTTATTACCCTTGGATCGCAAGCTCAGGTTTTTAATGTAGGCTACACCCATGAGACATTTAAAAATTTGGTAACAAACGGCATTACATACATTAAAACGGGTAATGCACTTTTTGATAGTGTGATGATTGAGACGCTTGAAGATCATTGGAAAATTTCTACCTTCTCAGTGATTGAGCGATACAAAGAGCCTGATCAAAAATCAACTGCACTTTTTGTTACACACCAAAAACCTATTCGTGAGCATCAGCAAGACAGAAAAAATGATGGAATTATTACGCTGATGCCGGCCGAATATTTTGATGAAGGGGCAGATTATGAGCACAATCAAGTTAACATGGCAAAAACTTTGGGTTATATGTTCTTCAATGGTTTTCATGATATTGTGTATGAAAAAGATGAATACCGTTTTTTAAAAATGATGATTGTGTCATTGAATCAGGGACTCACACTTATTCAAGATGAAGAGTTCACCGATGTAGAAGAATTATTGAATGCAAACTTGAGTAAAAAAATTATTGAAGATCACAAGGGATTAGTTGGCAATACGTTGATTATTCATCGTGATCAGATCAAAAAATCTATAGACATTGAAAAAGTTAAAGCATCCGGAATACGTTATCGTTTGTTAGCAACAGAAGAATATCATGAAGTATTAGAAAAAGAAGACCCAACGCATTACGTACTATACTTTGGTGAAAATAAATATACAGAGCTCTCTATCATCCGCATTCAAACCGGAGAATTAGTTTACACAAAACATTTTCCGCAAGATTATCTAACCATTGGTAAGAAAGAGTTGAAAGCCATATTTGCGTTTTTTAAGTAGTCGCAGGTCGCGACCTGCGACTACTGCTCGTTAAGCAAGTTTCAGCCATACCTTGGGTGATGAACATAATTTCTACCTTTGTAACATGCATCCAATCAACCGCCCCCTCAATGACTGGTTACCCATTACAAAAAAAGAGCTTGAACATCATGGATGGGATCAGCTTGATGTGATCATTGTATCAGGTGATGCGTATGTTGATCATCCTTCATTTGGAACTGCCGTTATTGGACGCATTATTCAAAGTGAAGGGTTTAGTGTTGGAATTATTCCGCAACCGCAATGGCAAGATGATTTGCGTGATTTCAAAAAATTCGGGAAGCCAAAATATTTTTTCGGAGTTACTGCCGGCTGCATGGATTCCATGGTGAATCATTATACCGCGGGACGAAGAAAAAGATCAACGGATGCGTACACCCCTGGCGGGGCAGCAGGTTTCAGGCCTGATTACGCATCACGCGTGTATGCTCAGATACTAAAAGAATTATATCCGGATGTTCCGGTGGTGATTGGCGGAATTGAAGCATCATTGCGCCGGGTTACCCATTATGATTATTGGTCAGATAAATTATTCCCTTCAATTTTGGTTGACAGCGGCGCTGATATTTTAGTTTACGGAATGGGTGAAAAAGCATTGCGTGAAATTTTAAGTCTGCTCAAAAAAGGGGTGCCGTTTTCGTCTTTGAAAACTATTCCGCAAACTGCCGTGATTATTGAGGAGAATGAGCCCTTGCCAAAAAATAAAAATTGGGAAGATGTCAGCCTTCATTCTCATGAAATATGTTTGGCAGATAAAATAAAATATGCATCCAATTTTAAAACTGTTGAGATAGAATCAAACAAACTTCACGCGAGACGAATATTGCAAAAAAACGGAAAACGCACGGTAGTGATCAATCCACCTTATTACACCATGACAGAGCAGGAGATTGACCGTTCATTTGATTTGCCTTACACCCGTTTGCCGCACCCAAAATATGCTAAGAGGGGAGCAATACCTGCGTATGAAATGATTAAATTTTCTATCAATATGCATCGCGGTTGTTTTGGTGGATGCAGCTTTTGTACCATATCAGCCCACCAGGGAAAATTCATTGCATCACGCAGTGAAAAATCTATTTTAAATGAAGTTGAGCAAGTAGTGAATCACCCTGAGTTTAAAGGGTATATTTCAGATATTGGCGGACCATCAGCGAACATGTATAAAATGAAGGGCAAAGATTTAAGTATTTGTGAAAAGTGCATCAGTCCTTCGTGCATCAATCCGGTAATTTGTTCAAATTTGGATACCAGTCATAAACCCTTGTTGAATATCTATAAAAAAGTTGATGCTCATCCAAAGGTGAAGAAGGCATTTATTGGATCCGGAATTCGTTACGATTTGCTTGTTAAAGAGTTCAACAAACAAGCAGATGAAAAAGAAATTGAAGAGTACATTACCCAAGTAGTAACAAGGCATACGTCCGGCAGATTAAAGGTGGCACCTGAGCACACGTCAGATAATACGTTGCGCTTGATGCGAAAACCATCATTCCAATTCTTTCACAAATTCAAAGAGGTTTACGATAAAATTCAGCGCAAGAATGGATTAAATCAACCCTTGATTCCTTATTTTATTTCTTCGCATCCCGGTTGTGAAGAGGTTGACATGGCAAATCTGGCAGCCGAAACAAAAGACTTGGGATTTCAGTTAGAACAAGTGCAGGATTTCACTCCAACGCCAATGACTGTGGCAACTGAAATCTACTATTCGGGAGTACATCCCTACACGTTAAAACCGGTCTATGTTCCACGTTCAAAACAAGAAAAAGAAGATCAACATCGGTTTTTCTTTTGGTATAAAAATGAAAATCGTGCTTGGATTAGTGATAAATTAAAAGCAGCTCAGCGACCAGATCTTGCTGAAAAATTATTGGGTAAACCACGCGCTGATTTTAAAAAGTCATCAAATCACAAACCAAAAGTCCAAGAAAAAAATCAGGTCCCGAAATGGTTGGAGGAGAAGAGGAAAAGTAGAAAAGGCAAGTAATGTTACACTATTGAAATTTTGCGTTCCTCCTTTATGAAGTCAAAATTTTTACTCCCGTTGCTCATTATTTCAGTGAATAGTTGGTCGCAAAAAAACCAGCTGGTTGCATTGCATGTGGATGTCCTTGGAAAAAAGCACGATTATGTCCGCTATTACCATCCAATTGAAGGAACCTATGAAATAAAAACAAGTCAGTTCTTCAATCACAAAAGAACCCATCAAGAAATGCATCATTGTGTTTTTATTGATCCACGAGTTCACTTGAAAGACAGCATCACGCATATTCAGGCAAACAGCCTCAGGTACTACATTGATCCATCGGAACTACTTTATGTTGACTGGCAATTAACGTCCGACTCAACCACTTACACTGTATTTAACGAATTTAAAGAGTCTGCTAAAAAAATACGAGCTACAAAATATCAAGAACTGGTTGAAAATTATTTCAAGCCATTTTATTTCAGAAAATACGAAGTGACTAATTGGGAGTATCGAGAATTTGTTTATTGGGTTCGTGATTCCATTTTCAAAGAAGCCGTATATGCGAGCGAAAAATTTACCGACGAAGAAGTTTTTGCAATGCTAAACGCTAATTCTAAGTCAGTTTATTTCGACGAGAACGATCTAATTTGGAAAGTCCCTGACCCTGCGAACAGATCAGAAAATCGCAAGCATTTTTCGTTCAGACAAGACTTTGATGTTTGGGAAAAAATGGATCATGAACGTTTGGTTCCGGTTACCTATCAATTTTATTTGCACCCCAATGAACGCTGGTATAGACGCAGAGAATTGGATGTTACAAAGCTTGTTTACCGATTTTTTGAAAATGATCTGGAAAGAATTAAAGCCGATGTGGATACACTAGAGCATATAGAAGATTCACTGAGAAAAAACAATCTCTACAATCAATACGATTCGTCAAAGTATTTTAGAATCAATGAGCTTGTGATCTATCCGGATACCCTGAGCTGGGTAAGAGATACCCGATATGCGTATAATGATCCACTTACCAATATGTACTTCTGGCATCCGGCGTATGATAATTTCCCTGTTAATGGTGTATCATGGGAACAAGCCAAAGCTTTTTGTCATTGGAAAGAGCAACAATTTTATGCGAAAAATCCCACTTGGGGTGAACGGTTTTCATTTGATTTGCCGACTCCGCAAGAATATGAATGGGCTATTTGTGTGCCATACCAAAATCTGATGGCTTCATCCATTCAAGACGACAATTTAGTGACAGATTTATTACTTGACTGGTCAACCGGAGATTATGGTCAATTTCATGAATTACTCTTATTGAACGCGATTGGTTTCACCGAAAAAGTGGGTTTACCTTTTGATGCAACTAATCAGACAGAATTAAAGTCGATGCGGAAATGGATTTTGAAAAAACTGAATGAAAACAATACGCACGAAATTCAAGAATTAACTTATTACGTTTCGTTCATGAGATATACACAAAACTACCTGGTCAATGATATTCGGTTTTTATCCAATAATTTATCTGAATGGATGAACGCCGATTTTAAAACACATTACGATAAACTTTTTCAGGCCTATCAGAATTACAATTGTTACTCAGACATTTCTTATTGCGAAAATCAACGCAACATCGACTTCGCAAATTTTATTCAGAATGATACAACAGGAAAGATGATTTTAGGAGGCAATTGGTTTGATGAACGATATGGAATGATTCTAGGTGTGAACACTGAGGGTCTTTACCCAAAGCGCTTTTCTAATCCAGAAAAATCCTATTCAACTGTTGGATTTAGGTATGTTGTGAGAATAAAGGATTAACTCCAATACTGTCGATTTAAACTTTATTGCATTGCAGAAAAAAAGCAACAGTAGAAAAAAATAATCACCCCTTCAAAGCAGTAATCATCCAAACACCTTCAGGGCTAATTTCTAAAATAAAATCATATTGTTCGGTAGTGACTATTTCATTGTCATTTTCATCCACTTCACCCTCGCCATTGATTTCTTTTCTGGTTACAGTGAATCCTGTTGAAGTAAAATTTGGTAGTACAGAAGTGCCACCCCAATAAGGCGCATCTCCTCCACCAGAATCTTCACCAATGATGGTTGAACTTGTGATATGACCGTTTCGCCATATAGAGGCATAAAGCACACGTCCGGCAGAGTATGGACAAGCTTCATACGTTGCGTAATCAACCAACCACAAAAGCAGTTCCGTTGAATCATTGACAAGCAGTTTTTGCACAACATAAGCGTCTGATATTACCATTTGCCCAAGGCCAACAGTTTCAATATATGCATCATATTCATCATGTTGTTTGAGTGAATCAAAGAAAACAAAATCATCAACACAGGTTGTGGCATGATAAGAAATATCACTTGTTACATAGCCATACGATAAATAGATAGCCTCATTTGCTGTGAGTAAGTTTGAATCTGATAATTCAACATCTGCAAGCCAGGTGCTGTCAGGGATAAACGGAAGCGCAGCACCTGAAGAATATTTTGCCATCAAGGCATCTGTATCAATGATGATATTGGAGTCAAGAATAACTGAATCAATCACCTCAATGGCGGTGGTGTCAACCGGTTTTGTTGTCTCAGAGCTTCCATTGCATGACAGAAGTAATTGAACAGCTGCGATGGAAAATAATAACGTGCGAAGTGATAATTTTTTCATGAGATAAATGACTTTTAACAGGTTGTGAATGTAACAAATGTTACACAATTCATTCATCGAAAGGTCTCTTTATTGAAAAAAAACATCACGCTAATTAACTAAACAACAAAAATATAAACAGTGATTAGTTTAGACTTTTATGATCTGTATCACTGATAAACATTGGTATTCAGAGTGATTGACGTCAGACGTTTCGGTTAAGTGGTTACATAACTTTGTCGAATACAATTTATTCCTCTTATGAATAAGCTACTTCTTTCTTTATTATTATTGACTGCATCTAAATTATTGTATGCGCAATGTGGTTCAAACGTTCCAACATACATTGTTGACTTAACAGGTTCGCCTGATAGTACGTGGGTCTTGCTTGAGCAGGACGCGCTTGACAGACAAGGACAGTGCTGCGGTGTTTCTTCAAGTAACAATTGTATCAGTTTTGAAATCATACCTGACCCAAATAGTGGAGGTATATATTTTGATTATGACGGCGCCGGAGCCTTTGGATCACTCAATTGGCAAATTGATTGCGGACCTGAGCATGATTTGAAAGACACCATTTGTTTGGCAAATACAAATCCATTCACTCTGACATTTTGCAAACCCGGAACAGATAACGGAAACTATACCTTGGTTTCTGTTTCCAAACCAACCTTTCCGGGAGATCAGGTTTTACCACTGAATTGTGTTGAGTCAATTGAAGTGCTTGGGGTAACAGCAACTTCTGTTTCGTGGTTATCCGTTGATCCAAATCCTGATGGTGCATACAATTCTTACCTCAGTTGTGATGATTGCATTCAACCTACTTTTACCCCTGATCCTGCCGGGCCAAATTATATAGAATATCAAGTTTGCGGATATCCAATTCTTGATTATTGTCCAAATATTGGCGCCTTGATGTATTGTGATACCATGTCATTTACAATTCTTGATTCAGTAAAAGTTTATGCAGACAACGAATCATTTTGTTCAGGCAGTGCGGCCATAGTTACACCTGTTGCAAGTGGGGGTGATGGTAACTACACTTTTTATTATTACAATAGTTCGATGAGTTTATTAGGATCAGGACCAAATTTCACATTTAATACAGCGGGAGTTTACACCGTTGAAGTTCGCGACGGAAATTATGAACCCGGAAATTGCGCCGGATTTTTTCACACATTTACCGTGAGTGAAGTATATCCACCAGTGTCTGATGCCGGCGTTGATCAAGTGCTGTGTGCTACTTATCCAAATGCTAATCTCACAGGGTTAATTGCAAATTCATCTACGGGAATTTGGACAGGCGGAACAGGAACTTATCTTAGTTCAAATACAGATTTAACACTAACGTATATACCCACAAGTTCAGAAATTAATTTTGGATCAGTAACACTTACGCTAACATCTACCGGTGCTGGAACAGGATGCACAGAAGATAGTGATGAGGTAACTTTGTTTTTTGTTGATACTATTGAAACCAATCTTGCAGACATTGCACTCAATTGCAGTAATTCAGAAATTGCAGTAATGCCGGCAATCACTGGCGGTTTAGCTCCGTTTGAATTTCAGTGGACAAATGGTGATGTTACACAAGGTACAACAGTGGGAACAGGTACCCATTGCTTGACAATTACAGACGCAAATGGATGTCAGGCATCAGATTGTATCACTGTTACAGCTCCCTCGGCTCTTAATTTAACTGTAAACAGTACACCTGTCACTACTGATGGCGGTTCTGATGGAACCGCAACAGCAATTCCTTCAGGCGGAACAAGTCCATATTTTTACTCATGGAATACAGGCGGAACAACAGCAGGATTAACCGGCCTGCCGTATGGATTATATACTGTAACAGTTACTGATGATAACGGATGTCAATTGACAGGCAGCACTGTTGTGAACAAACCATTTTGCGCAGGTTTTTCAGTCAACACCCTTGCAACATCTGCATTGTGTTTTGATGATTCTAGCGGAACAGCAACAGTAGTCACTGTAAATGGTACTTCACCTTTCAACATTTTATGGAATGATTATGCATCACAAACTACAAGTACTGCAAACAATTTACCTGCCGGAACTTATACTGTAGTTGTAACAGATGATAATGGATGTTTGGCTACAGGAGTGGTTGCTGTGAATGAACCAACAGTATTGTCAAATACGTTTACACATACAGACGTTACAACCCAAGGTGGCTCAGACGGATCAGCACAAACCAACGTGTCCGGTGGTACCGGAACGTATGATTATAGCTGGTCAAATCTCGCAACAACGGATGATATTTCAGGCGTACCTTACGGGTGGTATCTTGTAGATATTACGGATGATAATGGTTGTGTATTGACAGATAGTTTATACATCAGTCAACCCCCTTGTAATTTATTTGACATCTATGTTGGAACAAGCAGTGTTCTTTGTAATGGAGATGCAAATGGAAGTGCGGTACTAACAATTTCCAATGGAGCCGCACCTTACAACATCACCTGGAGTACCGGTCAGACAGGAGTTACCAATATCAATGGATTAGCTGCAGATGTTTATACGGTTGAAGTAACCGATCAACAAAATTGTTACGCGTTTGCAACTTTTGGTGTTGCTGAACCTTCAGCTCTTACTGTAGGGTTGCTTACAACTCCTGCAACATGTTTTGGTGCTGATGACGGAACAATTAACCTCACAGTTTCTGGCGGAACATTTCCGTTTTATGATTTTCTCTGGAACAGCGGTGTCACAACCGAAGACAGAATCAATCTTTCACCAGGAACGTATTCAGTTACTGTAACCGATGAGAATGGTTGTACAGCCAATTCATCTACTCTCATGACAGAACCTGATTCAATTGAATTGGCGTATTCTGTAACACACGTTACCTGTTTTGAAGGCAATGATGGAGCCATTGATTTAACGGTACTTGGTGGCAGCCCTGTATTTACCTATAGTTGGTCAAATGGTGATGGTACGCAAGATCTTTCAGGACTTGATGTGGGTGGATATATTTTGCAATTAACAGATGGTAATTTTTGTTCATTACCTGAACCGCTTACTATTCTTGTAAATCAGCCGGAAAAAGTTGAAGCAGATACAATCATTATTCACTGCCCGGTTCCCGGCTCATCAGTAGCACAAGTGGATGTAACACCAACAGGAGGTACCGCTGATTATTCACTTTCGTTTGATAATGGAGCTACCATGTATGGCGTTGGTGATTACACGAATGATTTGCCTGTTGACGCGTCGTATATGTTGATTATTGAAGACGCCAACGGATGTCTATCAGATATGTACCCTTTCAGTATTGACACGAATGTAATTGCAGAGGACATTAATTTCAATCTATGTTATTATGTTACACAGTCAACAGAAATGGTAACTGTTGTTCCTGCAGGAGGCACTGCTGACTATTCGATTTCAACAGATAATGCAGTGAACTTTGGTTCAGTACTTGACTATGATTTTAATCTGAACATCAACAATAGTTATTTGATAGTTGTACAAGACAGCAAAGGATGCGTTTCTGAAACATATCCCATTTCTTTACCGGATATTTTAGACTTGTCAGTTTTTGTTTCGAGTGATTATAATGGATCAGACATCTCGTGTTTTGGATTATCAGATGGTTCAGTTGGATCAACTGTAAGCGGTGGTTCAAGTCCTTATATTTACAATTGGAGTAATAGTGCAACCAGCGGATCAATTGCAGGGTTATCAGCGGGAACTTATACGTTGACACTAACGGATAATAATGGATGTGTGATAACAGATAATGCTACGCTCGTTAATCCTCCTATGTTAGTTGCGCCGGTTTCTATTACTAGTGATTATAATGGTGAAGATATAAGTTGTCATGGCTTAGGTGATGGAGAAGCAACGGTATCCGCCAACGGAGGAACAGGTGCATTTACTTACACATGGTCAAATGGACAAACCACCGCCATAGCAACTGGTTTGTCTGCCGGGAATTACTCCGTAACTGTTTACGATGCTAACTTGTGTTCGGCCTCTAATAGTGTCTTTTTAAATGAGCCGGACACATTGGATATTACAGCAGCAATTACAGACGTTAGTTGCAACGGAGGAAATGATGGAGCTATTGACATCACGCCAACAGGTGGAGTATTACCGTATGTATTTATTTGGAGTAATTCGGCAGCTACTGAAGACATCAACACGCTTCCGGCAGGAACCTATCAAGTTGGGTTAACAGATGCAAATGGTTGCGTGTATGTTATGAATAATTTGATTGTAGATCCAACAGCAATTGATTTAGATATTGTGATGACGCCGGCGCTTTGTCATGGAGATTCAACTGGTGCAGCAGATTTGAGTGCAACAGGAGGCACACCGCCATATACCTATCTGTGGACAACATCTGAAACATCACAAGATATTACCAATCTCCCTGCCGGATTTTATTCGGTAGTTGTAACTGATGATAATGGTTGCTGGACTACTATTGACGGAACAGTAAGTGAACCGGATACTCTTTCACTGATGGAAATTATTACAGATGCTTTATGTTATGGTGATTCAAACGGCATGATTTTGATTAATGCATCAGGTGGTGTTCAACCATACATTTACTTGTGGTCAAATGCTGATGATGATTCTTTTGCTGAAAACCTTTTGGCAGGAAATTATGATGTAACAATTACAGATGCAAACGCATGTGATTTTTCAGCAAGCTATGCTGTTGGACAACCCGATTCTTTGCACGCGACACTTGATGCTCCGTTGAATTTTCACAATCATCATATCACATTCTACAATGGTAGTGACGGAAGTATTGATGTAGAAGTAACAGGTGGCACAACACCATACCTCTATGATTGGTCAAATGGATCAACAACTCAGGATATTTCTTCACTTGCAGCAGGATATTATGAGTTAATTATTACTGATGCAAACGGTTGTCAATATACCTTGGGTGATTCATTGACACAACCGTATGACCTGGAAATGCCAACCGCTATGTCACCAAACGGAGACAACAAAAATGATTATTTTGTTGTACACGGTCTTGAGGCATATCCCGACAATTATTTTGTTGTAACAAATCGTTGGGGAAATGTAGTTTATGAAAAAGAAAATTATACCAATGACTGGGGTGGACTCACCATGGATGGCAAAGAATTACCTGATGGAGTTTACTATGTAATACTCACAATTAATGACGGTGAAATTGAACTCACCGGGTATGTTGAATTAAGAAGAAAATAGGTATTGTCTCAACGACATTAAAAAATAGAAACCATGAAAAAGATCATTCTAACGCATTTACTTCTTGCCGGATTAGCAACAGGATTTGCACAACAAGAATACACGTACACATTTTTTGGGGACAATACCTCATTCTTTAACCCTGCGGCAACCGGCTCAACAGAGTATGCAAGTTTGACCGGCGCATTTAGAAAACAATGGGTAGGGTTTGACGGTTCACCAACAAGTGGTGGTGTAACGTATGAGTTACCACTCAAGAAATACAACATGGGGGTAGGTGGTATGGTGTATCAAGATCATGTTGGTGTAACGAATCAGACTAATATTGCTGCTTTATACAGTTATCAAGTGAAGTTGAATGAAAACAACAGGCTGGCATTTGGAGTGAACGCAGGTGTTGATTTGGTGAACACAAAATATGATCGGTTAACTTATTGGGATACCGATGATGAAGTTTTCACCGCAGGTTATGTGAATCTTGCCGTACCTCATATTGGTATAGGAGCGTATTATTATACAAAAAATGCATATGCCGGAATTTCGGTTCCACGCATCATGAGTGTCAATGCTGATCAATTTAACTCTGCTAATTTTCAAGATGCTCCTTCATTGATGACACACTATTATCTAACAGCAGGATTCAAAACTGAATTAAGTGATGATTTTTCATTGAAGACAGCCTTGTTGATGAAGTATGTGAAAAATGTTAAACCGCAGGCGGATATTTCACTCATGGCTTTATATAAAAACATGATTGGTTTGGGATTGTCATACAAGAGCCTTGGATTTGTTTCAACTTTTGTACAGTATAATTACAAAGAGGCAGTAGTGTTTGGTTATGCGTTTGATTTTTCAACAAATCCGCTGCAGGGCTATACCAAAGGATGTCATGAAATATTACTTCAATATCGTTTCGGACTTGACCCATTTGATTTGAAAGGAAAGGCGTCTATTGATTAATCAGGGATTATATGAAGATGTAATGCCGTAGAAACAACTATTGAGTCCTATTTTTTGAAGAGACTGATTAAAGAAATGATGCCAAGATTAATTGCTACCATCTAAAAACTTCCTCAATTTCTGACGATCTGATTTTGATGGTTTGGCGGTTTGAAAATCTCTGAATTCGCGCTGTGCTAATTGATAGGTTTTGTATTTTTCCAACTCACTCGGCGGCGTTGTATCTTTAATATAATTGGGCACAAGTGAAGCACCTACCCTGTTAGCAGTGAATGCGAGAACTTGATAAGAAAATTGCGCAGTGTTTTTTTTAATCTGAATTATGTCACCTACTTTGAGATCATGAGCAGGTTTGATGACTTGACTGTTGACTAAAACTTTATTCGTTTTACACGCATCTGTCGCTTGGCTGCGCGTTTTGAATAGTCGCACAGTCCATAAAAATTTATCAATGCGCATGTTGATTTCTTGAGTCAACAATTTTCTTCCATTCAAGTTTTACCCATAACATGGCTTGATCAATGTCTGAAAATGCTTTGTGCGGTACTGGAGGACGATTCACTGCAATGAAAAATTCAGCTAATATTTTGGTGCCTAAATTGGGTGTGACAATTGCCTTAACCATTGCGTGCAGGTTTGCTTCCGGAGTGGCTAATAATTTCCTTGCATCAGATGAAATGTTTCCAAATTTGGGACATATAAAAACGGAGCAATGATCTTGCCCGTTGATCATTTCCATTTTTGCTTTGATTACGGGTAAAAAATCATCCGCCTCAAGAAATGCTGACTCTTTCACATCTGTTCTAAAAACTCCATTAGTGAGCCAGTACTGCGTGAGTTTGGGCCAATCACGTTGATGAATTATCATGTCTGCAGGTGGTGGCGGATAGATCATGGTCAACTCAAATATAATTATTTTATTGAATTGAGAACTAATTAGTAAAAGAGGGGGATAATGATAACGGTGTCCATTTAATGTTCCGTTAAAAAATCACTTGATGAGAAAGAAGTGTGCAATGCGATTTCTGCTTTGGATTCCTTTTGTGTTAATCTTCTTGCAGCCCTTGTTTGATTTTTTTTGGCAATGATGCTACAACCAAATCATACGAATGATCAATCCACTGATATATTAGTTTGTCTGTTGCGTCATCATGAATCGTAACAGTATTCCAATGCTTTTTATTCATGTGATAACCGGGCTGAACGGCGGTAAATTTTTCTCGTAAATCAATGGCTTTTTCAGGATCACATTTCAAATTGATTGATGCAAATTCATTGGCATCGGTTAGCGCAAACATTTTACCGGCTACTTTAAACACCAGCGTATTTTCATCAAAAGGAAAATCTTCAGTAACTCCTTTTTTGGAAAGACAGTATTCAACAAAATCTTCAAGTGTCATATAGATTTCTTTTGCGGTTATATTGGCGAAGGTATACCACTTCGTCATAATGGGGACTATTTGCAAGTTTATTTTGACCAGATTGTTTAAGATGCGATGTGAAAACATTTGATCAATTAAGTTGGAAAAGGTGTTGAAAATGAGTTAATTTACAACGAAGAAATAATTGCCAAATGCCGATACGTAGTATAAGCAAGCAAAAAATCGTTTCAAGCATAAATAATAGATGTCAATCAGCAGAACAAAAGATGACTTATTTTAAATATGGCATACTGAGTATTATTTTTTTACTGAGTAGTCAAATAATATTTGCTCAGGATGGTGCAAAAAAACATCAACAAGATTCTTTATGGCTTGTGTGGTCTGATACAAGTCAACCTGATACGCTAAGGCTGAAGGCAATTGATGAAATGGTATGGACCTATTTACTCAAAACCAATCCTGATAGTGCTGTAAAATGTGCTACACTACAATATCAGTTGGCCCAAAATATTGGAAATAAGAATTACGCGGCAAGATCATTGTTGGCAATGGGTAGAGCCAAGAGTCAAATTGGACATTATACTGAGGCAATCAATCATTATAAAAATTGCCTATTACTTAGACGAGAAATTGGAGACACGCTATCTATTGCGCAAACACTAAATAATATTGGTAACGCTTATTCTGACAAAGGAGACACGGAAAGTGCCTATGCAAACTATCTTGAGGCTGTTCAATTAATAACTGCAATAGAAGACACTTTCACATTATCTATCCTCTACAACAACTTGGGAATATTTTTTCAGGATATCGGTGATTTAGCCATGGCAATTAACTACTATGAACAGGCGATCAAGTTAAAAAGACAGCTAAAAGATGAAAAGGGAGAGGCTGTTGCAATGCTGAATCTTGGGGTAGCATATTTTTATATTGGAGATTTTAATATGGCCATGAATTGCTATAAGGCTGCACTGAATGCTTTTGAATTAATAGGCAATAAAAACTATGTTGGCACCATCTGTAATAATATGGCTTTGATATATAAACAGCAGTATAAATATAACGAGGCGATGGAATACTTCATGCGCGGTTTGCAATTAAGAATTGAAACAAATGACATTAAAGGCGAAGCTAACTCATACTTGAATATTGGTAATTTGTTTTTTGCGCAAAAGAAATATACCGAAGCATTGGATAATTATGCCATGAGTTATAAAATGAAAATCGAAACCGAAGGCAATCAAAGTATCGCAATGGTCCTTAATGCCATGTCCGCAATGCACTTTGCAATGGGTAATTTAAGTGAATCCAAAACCTGTGCAAAACAAGCTTTTTTTCTCTCAAACGAATCTTCTTCCAAAATTGTAATGAAAGAATCAGCCAAGCTGCTTGTAAGTGTTTTTATAAAAGAAAATCAATTTGATTCAGCAATTGTTTACCTGAATGTTATAAATGAATTGGTAATTGAAAATATTAAAATAAATTACTTCAATATTTCAGAGAAGGAAAAGGAAGTATATGTCGTGAAGTTAAGTAATGACTTAAGCAGGTTGTACGAGTTTGTAACCTATAAATTTCATACTGATCATGAAATGGAAGAAAAAGCACTAAATAATTTGCTTTTGGTGAAAGGAATTGGCTTAAGATCTTCTATTTTACTTCGGTCTGTCATTCTTAGAAGTATGGATGATGAATTAATTGAGCTATATGAGGATTGGATGTACACAAGAAATAAAATTGCGGAAAAATATACCGTTGGTGAAGATATTACCGGCTTGGAAAAAGAGGCGGATGAATTGGAAAAGAAGTTAATAAAAATATCCGGTGCTTTTTCTGACTTCAACAAAATCCAATCTCTCGACTGGAAACAAGTCCGCAAAGGCTTAAATGAAGACGAAGCGGCCATAGAATTCGTGCATTTTAAAAGTGAAATTGATACGGCAAATCCAATTATTTACGCCGCCTTCATAGTGCGCCCAGAAATTGAACACCCGGATGTTGTAAAACTCTGCACTGAAGATGATCTTAAAAATATTTTAGGTGTAATTCAAGGCAACAATCTAAGTTTTGTTGAACGTGTTTACGGAAAAAAATCAGAAGCCAAAAAAGATTTGTATGAAAAAATATGGCAACCGCTTGAACCGTATTTGCAAAATGTAAAAACGGTGTATTATTCTCCAAGCGGATTATTGCACAAAGTGTCTTTTTCTGCTATTTGCAAAGATCAGGACGTATATCTTTCTGATGTCTATAACTTCCGTCAAATGGGCTCTACCGGAAATCTTGCTTTCGAAAATAGTACTGAATTCGGAGATCTTGAAAACTTTTTATTAATGGGAGGAGTGGAATACCAGAGTGAGGAAGAGAGCGAGAGCGAAAAAGTGAAAGAAGTATGGACTTATTTACCGGGTTCACTGGCAGAAACAAATACAATCAACACCTTTTTGAAGAAGAAAAAATTTGGTGTAAATTATTTCAGCGGATTAAATGCAAGTGAAGAAATTTTCAAGGAAAAAATATCGAGTTCAAGTATTGTTCATATAGCCACGCATGGTTTTTTCTTCCCTGACCCTGAGCAAATCAGAGCGGAGAATCAGCGTGAGAGCGGGAGCGAAAACAAGAACGAAGACCTGAAATTTAGAGGCACAACAAATTATGCGAACTGGAGTTTTGTCAACAATAAAAACCCGTTGATGCGAAGTGGAATAGTTTTAGCAAATGCGAATGATGTATGGCAACGCAATCCATTGGCTGAAGGTGAAGATGGCATTCTCACCGCACAAGAAGTTTCCAATTTAGATTTGAGAAACACAAAATTGGTTGTACTATCTGCATGTGAAACCGGCCTTGGTGACATCAAAGGAAGCGAGGGAGTATTTGGCTTACAACGTGCATTCAAAATGGCCGGTGTAAAATATTTGATCATGAGTTTGTGGCAAGTACCTGACAAAGAAACGTCAGAATTTATGATTCTGTTTTACAAAAATCTGATCAAACTAAAAGACATACCCACTGCATTTCAAAAGACACAAAAGTTGATGAGAGAAAAATACGACCCCTATTACTGGGGCGCCTTTGTTTTGATCGAATAGACTTGCGATTAGTTGTATTTTCCTTCTCCTTTGGAGAAGGTGTCCGAAGGACGGATGAGGATAAAAACGTGAATAGAGCAACATCTCTCTACATCGGGAGCCCTCCTTTGGAGAAGGTGTCCGCAGGACGGATGAGGTAAGGAGTATTCATGATAGCACAGGCACTCCAATGTCCGCTGGATTTCTATTCTATCCAAAGCGGAGTTACTTTTTTTATTTTAGGTATTTCAGTGAATGTGAAGTACATTATTTTTCTAGTAGTCTTTTTGATTATTTCTTGTGATGATAAATTTGATGATAGTATCAAGAGTCGTGTGGGATGAAAAAGTGCATTTATTATTGCCTTATTGCGAGGAAAATTTGTGCCGATTGTGAGTTTCTGATTTTATAACTACATTTATTTCTGAATAGTTCATCTTCTCTCTATGCTGAAGGTATTTACACAGCAATAATCAACCGTGCTAATATGAAAATATTTATTTCGATTCTTGCGTTTTTTTGTTTGGGTTTTTCTGGATTTGCGCAATCTTCTTGGTCAAAATCGAAGGCTGATTCGTTATGGACACTTTGGAAAAATGAAACCGTCGATGATACAGTGCGATTGGTTGCGATGAAGCAATTTATCATGGAAGGCTACTTGAATACCAAGCCAGATAGCGCCATTTATTTCGCCAATCAACATCGGCAATTAGCTGAAGAGAGAGGATCAAGAAAACATCTTGCTGCAAGTTATCAAATGATGGGGCTTGCTTATTATAACCTTTACCAGGACAGTTTGGCTATCGTTAATCTTGATGTTAGCAGGAAAATGCACATGGAGATGAACAATGATTTGGTTGTTTCTTCTATTACCATGTCAATTGGAAATTGTTATTTGAGACAGGGCGAAACAAGGCTTGCATTAGAGGAATATTTCAAATCACTTCAGATTTACAAAAGGTTAAATGACAAGTCAAAAATGGCTAGTGCAAGCATGAATATTGGATTGGCGTTTAATTTGCTTGGCCCACCTGATTCCGCCATAAAATATCTGAATCTTTCACTTTCTATTTATAAAGATTTGTCCAACTATAAAGGAATTGCAAAAACAAGCAACGTGTTGGGCAGCGCTTACAAAATTATGGGGAACTATGCGTTGGCACTTGAGTACTATCATGAGTCTTTAAACATTTGCATTGCTGCGTCCAATATTGAGGGAATGTCGTATAGTTACAATAATCTTGGAAATCTTTGTATGGCAATGGGCGATTATCCTCGTGCCTATCAATTTTTTATTAAATGCGCTGAAATTGATAAGCTGTTAAATGACCCAATGTCCATTGCTTCCACATACAATAATCTGGGGAGTTATTACGAAAATATTGAGCAATACGATTCCGCTCTCAATTGCTTTAATCAAGGATACCAGATTTATGAGTCTATAGAATACAAAATAGGGATGGCAGGCACGCTATGGAATATTGGCATTGTCTATTTCGACAATAAAGATTACAGCAGTGCCGAAAAATATCTATTACATGCATTAAGATTTAGTAGAGAAATTGATTTTAACGAGGGAATGATGGGCACTTTAAATATGCTTGGCAACACTTTCTATATGCAAGACATGCTTGACACTGCAATTAATTATTTTAAAGAAGGTTTATTAATGGCAAATGAATCAAACCGTATATATGCAAAACAATTAAACCTTGAATGCCTGTATAATTGCTATGTTCGCCTTGAAAACAGAGACATGGAGCATTACTATGTCAGCAAACTCAGAAAGCTCGTGATGGATCAATTAGAATTAAATTTTTTCGCACTCTCAGAACATGAACAGCAGCGTTATTTTTATTCTATGGAGAAAAGTCTATATAAGTATATTGATTTTTCACTATCATATTACCATGATGTACCTGAGTTGGCTGATACCGCATTTAACATGTGTCTCCAGAGTAAAAGTATTTCACTTGAATCCAGCATTGCACTGCGTAGTGCGATTTTGGCTAGTGAGGATTCTATATTAGCGGAAAAATATAACAACTGGATTTTGCTAAAAGGAGAATTGGAGGGCTGCTACAATAAAGGAGACGAATGTGATAGTCTTGAAATCGAAGCGAATACGCTGGAAAGGGATCTTATTAGGCAATCAGATGCTTTTTCTGATTTTGATAAAATTCGAAAACTTGATTGGAAAAAAGTTCAATCTAGTCTAGAAAATGGTCAGGCAGCTATTGAATTTGTCAACTTTTCAACTGAACATGATTCTGTACAGAAAGAAATTTACATCGCGCTTGTTGTGCTGCCAAATAGTAAACATCCTGAAATTATTAAACTTTGTGACGGCCATGAATTAGAAAGTATTCTTGGCACTATTCAAGGCAACAATCTAAGTTTTGTTGAACGTGTTTACGGAAAAAAATCAGAAGCCAAAAAAGATTTGTATGAAAAAATCTGGCAACCGCTTGAACCGTATTTGCAAAATGTAAAAACGGTGTATTATTCTCCAAGCGGATTATTGCACAAAGTGTCTTTTTCTGCTATTTGCAAAGATCAGGACGTATATCTTTCTGATGTCTATAACTTCCGTCAAATGGGCTCTACCGGAAATCTTGCTTTCGAAAATAGTACTGAATTCGGAGATCTTGAAAACTTTTTATTAATGGGAGGAGTGGAATACCAGAGTGAGGAAGAGAGTGAGAGCGAAAAAGTGGAAGAAGTGTGGAGTTATTTACCGGGTTCACTGGCAGAAACAAATACAATCAACACCTTTTTGAAGAAGAAAAAATTTGGTGTAAATTATTTCAGCGGATTAAATGCAAGTGAAGAAATTTTCAAGGAAAAAATATCGAGTTCAAGTATTGTTCATATAGCCACGCATGGTTTTTTCTTCCCTGACCCTGAGCAAATCAGAGCGGAGAATCAGCGTGAGAGCGGGAGCGAAAACAAGAACGAAGACCTGAAATTTAGAGGCACAACAAATTACGCGAACTGGAGTTTTGTCAACAATAAAAACCCGTTGATGCGAAGTGGAATAGTTTTAGCAAATGCGAATGATGTATGGCAACGCAATCCATTGGCTGAAGGTGAAGATGGCATTCTCACCGCACAAGAAGTTTCCAATTTAGATTTGAGAAACACAAAATTGGTTGTACTATCTGCATGTGAAACCGGCCTTGGTGACATCAAAGGAAGCGAGGGAGTATTTGGCTTACAACGTGCATTCAAAATGGCCGGTGTAAAATATTTGATCATGAGTTTGTGGCAAGTACCTGACAAAGAAACGTCAGAATTTATGATTCTGTTTTACAAAAATCTGATCAAACTAAAAGACATACCCACTGCATTTCAAAAGACACAAAAGTTGATGAGAGAAAAATACGATCCCTATTACTGGGGCGCCTTTGTTTTGATCGAATAGACTTACGATTAGTTAAATTTCCCTTCTCCTTTGGAGAAGGTGTCCGCAGGACGGATGAGGATAAAAACGTGAATAAAGCAACATCTCTCTACATCGTGAGCCCTCCTTTGGAGAAGGTGTCCGCAGGACGGATGAGGATAAAAACGTGAATAGAGCAACATCTCTCTACATCGTGAGCCCTCCTTTGGAGAAGGTGTCCGCAGGAAGGCTGAGGTAAGGAGCATTCAAGTTGATCAAGCATCACCCAAAAACCGCCCTAACGGCGTCTTCAATTTTACCGGCTTGTATGATTTCTATTTTGTACTCTTTTTTATTGATGCCCTTGGCAAATTTTGAAATGATGATGGATGAGAAGCCCATTTTTTCTGCTTCTGAAATGCGCTGTTCAAGCCGGTTGACGGGGCGCACTTCTCCTGACAAACTGATTTCAGCGGAGAAGGCAATTTTTGGTGGCACGGCAATATTTGCGTTAGATGACATCACGGCCATGATCACAGCAAGATCAGTTGCCGGATCATTCACTTTGATGCCGCCGGCTATATTTAAAAAAACATCTTTAGCGCCCAGTTTAAATCCGCATCTTTTTTCTAAAACGGCAAGCAACATATTGAGTCGTCTCAAATCAAAACCGGTTGATGAGCGCTGTGGAGTTCCGTATGCAGCCGTGCTAACCAGTGCCTGAACTTCAATTAAAATGGGTCTAATTCCTTCCAAAGTGGAGGCAATGGAAATTCCGCTCAGGTTTTCTTCGTTGTTTGAAATGAGTATCTCTGATGGATTTTCAACTTCTCTCAAGCCTGAACTATTCATTTCATAAATACCCAATTCATTGGTTGAACCAAATCTGTTTTTTACTGATCGCACTAAACGATACACATGATTGTGATCTCCTTCAAAAAGTAAAACGGCATCAACCATGTGCTCTAAAACTTTTGGGCCTGCCAATGACCCCTCTTTGGTAATGTGACCAATTAAAAACACAGGTGTGCCGGTTTGTTTGGCGAATCGTAAAAACTCTGCTGTACATTCTTTAATTTGAGAAATACTGCCGGGTGATGAATCAATGAGTGATGATTGCATGGTTTGAATTGAATCAATGATAAGCAGGTCGGGTTTCAATTCATTTATCTGCGTAAAAACGGCTTCAACAGATGTTTCAGTCAAGACAAAGCACTGATCATTCAGTTTGCCAATTCTATCAGCACGCATGCTTATTTGTTGTTCACTTTCTTCACCTGAAACGTAGAGTATTTTTTTTCCTTTTTCTGAAATGGCTAATTGTAACAACAAGGTAGATTTTCCAATACCGGGTTCGCCACCAAAAAGTATGATGCTGCCCGGCACTAAGCCGCCACCCAACACGCGGTTAAGTTCATTGTCGCTTAAGATAAATCGCTCTTCTGTTTTCTTTTCAATTTCAGTGATGCGTTGTGGTTTTGCAGCACGCTTGTCTTTTTGCGCTGAGAATAATTTTGTAGATGAGGCAGGATTTGCAATCACCTCCTCTACAAAGGTGTTCCACTCACCGCATGATGAACATTTGCCAACCCATTTGGCAGATTCAGCGCCACAGTTTGAACAGAAAAATGCTGTTTTTACTTTTGCCATAGTTAATCTTTTTTTCGGGTGAGACACGCATCTGTTTGTAAACTCATTTCATCGGTTCCCACAATGGTTGCACGCAATCTCAGGTTTGCATCGGTAAGTGAAATAATTTCATACGAATTTGGCACATCCAATAAAATAACGTACACGGAATCAGTGGTGCGTTGATACGTACCGGCTAAGGTAAGTGAATTTTTTACCGTGTATTTTCCATCTTCAGCAAATTCCCAAGTGGTGGGCATTACCGGTGGTGCTACAGTAGTCAATCTTTTGTCTTCAAAATAAAGTGATGAATCAAGCATCCAGGTTCCGGTAAGCAAATTTACCGCAGTTGTTTCAGTGCTGGCTTCAGTTGCTGATTCACTTTTTTTATTTCCGTTGCACGATAACGCAAAAAAAGCCGACACAACAAAACATGTCCACAGATTGATTGATTTCATAATGTGCTAAATTAAGAAAAGAGAAGTATAAAAAATATTCTCAACTGGGTAAAAGAAAATCATTTCAGTTAGCGCAGGTCCCGGCCTGTACTCATGCTAAAAAAGCTTGATTACTCATAACTGCATCCGCCATCCTTGCAGTTAAATTGATAACTGTCTTGATTTGCTTTCAACTCGTCACGGCATTTTTCTATTGATGCTTTTTCATCGCCGGTGAAATAATTCAGGCGTAAAATTTTAGTGTATTCTGCTTGCACTTCTTCAGGACTAAACTCGTAAATATGTATAGAATTCAACACGTCTAAAACTTCTTCGTGCATACGTTGAAATTCTTTTTTAAACAACGGAATACGTGGTTTTATTTCTTGCATCTTAGTTATGATGTTGAGTAAAATTCCATCTCCTAATCGGGTTGATCCGCTGATGTCAGTGTATTGTATATGCCATGCTTTAAAATCACCATAACCAACATAGCCGTAAGCTCTGTCTTCAATCATTAAAAGCAATTCCATAAAATCATCGTCTTGCTTTCCACTAGTCTCCAGTGATTTATTTTGAAGCGCCAGTAAATCAAACGAAAAATCATAGTCAGAACATTCTGCCACACAACTGAAATAGAGTGGAGCCAAAAGACCATTCATCTTATTCAGGTCTTCAATGACGGTGTAAAATCCAATTCCGTCATCAGTCATTGCTTCTTTCAAGTAGTTGGTTTGCGGCTCTGTCACGGCATCGTACATTTTATGAAAAAGTACTAATCCTTTATCGTAGACAGCTTTGAAAGCAGTATCTGTTTTAACTGTGTCAAATTCTTCAATGAATGATTCAATTTCTGTGAGGGTTTCATCATCAAAATATTTCTGCAATTCTTGATGCAGTGAATCTGAAATTAACGGAGCACTCGGTAACAAACTGTCTTGCATCGGTTCTGACTCAGTTGAGAATTCTTTTTGTTCTCCGGTTATTGCTTGATCATTTCCTGCGCAAGAAAAAATCATTAAACACAAGAACAACGGCAGGATATATATTTTAGAATACTTCACGCGCAATAGCTTTTACTGATTCTGATTTACTCATAGTATAAAAATGAATGCATGGTACGCCTGCGGCTTTCAATTCTTTGGCTTGTGCAATACCCCACTCAACGCCTAATTTATGAACATCTGCGTTATTTTTACATTTCTCTAATTCGTTGGCAAGATTTTCAGGAAAATCAATGTGGAAAAATTTTGGAAGAAATGAAATGTGATTCAAATTTTGGATCGGTTTTATTCCTGGAATAATCGGAATTGTAATTCCCGCCTCACGACATTTACTCACAAAATCAAAATATTTTTTATTGTCAAAAAACATTTGTGTCACAATGTATGAAGCGCCTGCTGCCACTTTATCTTTGAGATGTTGCATGTCAGACTTCAAATTCATGGCTTCAAAATGTTTTTCAGGATATCCGGCAACACCTATACAGAAATTGGTAGGATCAAGGCTGACATCATCCATGATATATTTTCCATTATTCATGTCAACAATTTGTTCAACCAACTGGCGCGCGTATTGGTGACCATCATGATGAGGTCTGAAACTTGTTTCTGTTTTTATTGCATCACCTCTCAGGGCAAGCACGTTGTCAATACCTAAAAAGTGCAAATCAATCAAAGCGTTTTCAGTTTCTTCTTTGCTGAATCCGCCACATATTAAATGGGGCACCGTATCAACTTTATATTTATTGATGATGGCCGCGCAAATACCAACTGTACCGGGTCTTTTACGAATACTCACTTTTTCCAACAAACCATTCTCGCGGGTTTTGTACACATATTCTTCACGATGATATGTGACATTGATAAACTTGGGATCAAATTCCATCAAGGGATCAATGCCCTCATAAATGGCTTGGATGCTGGTGCCTTTCAATGGGGGCAGAATTTCAAATGAAAAAAGTGTTTTTCCGGTCGCGTTTTTTAAATGTTCTATGACTTTCATGATGTGCTGATTTCAAAATAATTGATGGGCGGCAAATATAGAAAGAATGGTTTGATTGTGATTGTGCCGTTTACGCAGGGACAGGTCGCGACCTGTCAATACAAGGCACGCCATTGAACATACGGTGATTTGTGATAAAACCCTAAATTTTTCGGATTGATCCGTAAAATATTTAAATAAATTTCGGATAGATCCGAAAAAATTCCAAATTTTTGAATGCTAAACAGAGGTCATCATCTGTCCCTGTCAGGAATTTTCTAATTTTGCACCATGGATCACATCAGGAATTTCTGCATTATAGCACACATTGACCACGGAAAAAGCACCTTGGCAGATCGTTTACTTCAAACTACCAACACTATCTCAGAGCGCCAAATGCAAGCGCAGGCGCTAGATGACATGGATTTAGAGCGTGAGCGTGGAATCACCATCAAGAGTCATGCTATTCAAATGGATTTTACTTTCAATGGAAAAAAATACGTACTCAACCTGATTGATACTCCCGGACACGTTGATTTTTCTTATGAAGTTTCCCGTTCTATTGCAGCTTGTGAAGGCGCACTGTTAATTGTTGATGCAGCGCAGGGCATACAGGCTCAAACTATTTCCAATTTGTATTTGGCGCTTGAAAATGATTTGACCATCATACCTATTCTCAATAAAATGGATTTGCCTGGCGCTATGCCTGAAGAGGTTACTGATCAAATTGTTGATCTCATTGGTTGTTCTCCGTTAGATATTATTCCGGCTAGTGGTAAAACAGGATTGGGTGTAGATAAAATTTTGGCTGCTATTATTGAACGCATTCCTCCTCCCAAAGGTGATCCCAAGGCGCCATTGCGAGCCATGATTTTTGATTCTGTTTTTAATTCCTTTCGTGGTATCATAGCCTATTATCGAATTTTAGACGGCACTATTAACAAAGGTGAATTGGTGAAATTTTTTGCCACAGTAAAAGAATATCACGCAGATGAAATTGGCATTCTTCGTATGGATTTGGAACCGCGCAAAACTGTTTCTGCCGGTGATGTGGGTTATATTATTTCAGGCATTAAAGAAGCCAACGAAGTAAAAGTAGGTGATACCATTACAACTGTTGCCAGACCCTGTGCAGAAGCAATTAAAGGATTTGAAGATGTAAAGCCCATGGTATTTGCCGGCGTTTATCCGGTGGACACAGAAGAGTTTGAAGATTTGCGCGCATCGCTTGAAAAATTAAAATTGAATGATGCTTCCTTAGTGTTTGAACCTGAATCATCACAAGCACTTGGATTTGGTTTCCGTTGCGGATTTTTAGGGATGCTGCACATGGAAATTATTCAGGAAAGGTTAGAACGTGAATTCAACATGACCGTGATTACTACGGTACCCAACGTATCATACAATGCCTATCTCACAAAAAATTTAGAAAAGATAGTAGTAAATAACCCGTCTGAATTACCTGACCCTTCAAAAATTGAATACATTGAAGAGCCTTATATCAAGGCACAAATCATCACAAAATCTGATTATGTTGGACAAGTAATGAACCTGTGTATTGAAAAAAGAGGCGAATTAAAAAATCAGGTTTACCTCACACAAAGCCGCGTTGAAATTACTTTCGAAATGCCCTTGGGTGAAATAGTTTTTGATTTCTATGATAAATTAAAATCATGCTCAAAGGGATACGCATCGTTTGATTATTTTCCTATTGGCATGAAACAATCTGATTTGATCAAATTAGATATTTTATTGAATGCTGAACAAGTAGATGCCCTATCAGCTTTAGTGCACCGCAGCAATGCATTTGACCTTGGTAAAAAAATTTGTCTCAAACTAAAAGAGTTGATACCAAGGCAGCAATTTGAAATACCCATTCAGGCCGCTATTGGCGCAAAAATTATTGCACGTGAAACAGTGAAAGCGTTAAGAAAAGATGTAACCGCAAAATGTTACGGCGGAGATATTTCTCGTAAACGCAAGCTCCTTGAAAAACAAAAAGAAGGTAAAAAACGCATGCGCCAGGTAGGCTCTGTTGAAGTGCCACAAGAGGCATTTTTAGCGGTGTTGAAATTGGATTGAGGGATTAAATTTTCTTACATTAATCAAACCGAGTTGCAAATAATAATCGTCGTGTAGGCGCAGGTCGTGACCTGCGCCTACGTTGCGGAATTTCATTTGCAACCCGTGCGTGTATTAGACTATGGGCTTTTGCTCCCACATTTATTCTAAAAATCCATACCTTGCACTCAAATCATTTGTCATGAGATTCATTATTATTCCGGTTGCATTGTGCATGATGCTTTCCTGTGATCGTCAGGGAGCGGGAAATTTTGTTGAACAAAACAGTGAAAGTTCAGGCGGCATGTCGTATGGCAATGACAGCTCATTGCAAAGCAGAGTGATTTACGAATATCAGCGATTGAGAAATCCGCAAACGGGTGTCATACCTGCAGATATCAGAAAACGCGAATTGGAATTCGTGCAATCATTACCCGTGAATATGACCAAAGCATTTACTTGGCAATTGCGTGGCCCAATAAACAAAGGAGGTCGCACGCGGGCAGTTGCATTAGATATTCAAGATGAAAATATTTGGTTTGCGGCTGGTGTAACGGGTGGAATTTGGAGATCAACCAATGCCGGAACAAGTTGGACAAAAGTGACTAGCCCTTTGCAAATGCACAGCATCACCAGTATTGTACAAGACACTCGTCCCGGACATGAAGACACTTGGTACGCAGGCACCGGAGAACAATACGGAATTGTCAGTGCATCAACTTTTGAAGCGCGTTTCAGCGGTGATGGTATGTTGAAAAGCACAGATGGTGGTTTAACTTGGGTTGAGTTGACATCTACTCAATCAAGCACACCGGAAACTTTTTTGGCAAATCACGAGATGGATTTTGTGTGGCGCATTGTTGTTGACCATACTGACCTTGCAAATGATGTTGTACTTGCAGCAGTTTACAACGGTGTTTTCAGATCAGATGACGGTGGCGCAACATGGACTGAAGTATTGGGTTTTCAGCAAGGATCTTTCAGTAATTTACATTCTGATTATGTTGAACTCATCATTACTCCATCAGGTGTTTTTTATGCGACTCTTTCAAGTGATTCTCCAAGCAAAGGAATTTTTAGATCAGATGATGGAATTACTTGGACAAGTATTATTCCGCCAAGTTTTCCAACCGGTTATGGCCGACTTGCAATGGCGGTGAATCCGCAAGACGATAATGAGATTTGGTTCTTTGGTTCTACCAACGGATCATACGCCAACGGACATTCACTTTTTAAATACAATTATCTTTCAGGTGATGGTTCAGGTGCAGGTGGTACATGGGAAGATAGAAGTATGAACTTACCACATCAATCTTGTTTTATCAATGGAATTTCTTTTGAATTGGGATATCTGAATACACAATCGTCTTTTGATGTTCACATGGCAATACACCCTGATGATCCGGATGTAATTTATATTGCCGGCACCAGCATTTGGAGATCAACTGATGGATTTTCAACAGACACAAATAATACATGGATTGGAGGTTATCAATGTGATGATTTACCGTATGATGATATCAATTGGCAATTGTCATATCCTGATCATCATCCTGATCAACATTACATGATTTTTTTACCGTCAGATCATAAAGTAATGATCAACGTGAATGATGGTGGAATTTATAAAACAGTAGATAATTTAGATGACAGTGTAAAATGGATTCCGCTTAACAACGGCTTTGTCACAACACAATTTTATGCCGTTGCTATGGAGCCTGGTGAAACTACCAGTGACATTATTATTGGTGGTATGCAAGACAATGGAACTTGGTTTACCAACACGAATGAATTTGATTCAGCTTGGGTTGAAGTTGGTGGGGGAGATGGCATGTATTGCGCAATAACCGAGAACGCAGAATTCTATGTGATTTGTACACAAAATGGAAAAATGTTTTTAAAAGAAATTGATGGAGACGGAAATGTTTTAGGCCATGAGCGCATTGATCCGGAAGATGGACCAAGTTCATATAATTGGTGTAACAGTTTAAAATTAGATCCTAACAACACCAATACACTGTACTGGAATGGTCGTACAAAATTATTCCGTTTAGATGATTTGCATGACATTACGATCAGCGGAGACAAAACAAATAAAGAACCAAATTTTTGGGTAGAAATTGCCGAGAGTAATGTTTTGCCGGGCGGCGGAATAATTACGGATATAGAAATGAGCAAAGCAGGAGCCAATCAGGTTTGGTATGGTACTTCACAAGGAGATTTGTATCGGCTAGATGAGGCAAATTCTGCAACACCTGTTCAGGTAGATTTGACGGTAGATTATTTTCCTGCCGGTTCATGGGTGTCTTCTATTTCGGTTGATCCGTTTGATGCAAATAAAATTTTAGTCACGTTTGCCAATTATGAAATTCCAAGTATTTTTTATTCAAAAGACGGTGGACTTACGTGGGATGACATCAGTGGGAATTTAGAAGAAAATATAGATGGATCAGGTGCCGGGCCGGCTGCATTGTGGTGTGAAAGATATCCTGACGGAACATTGTTTGTTGGAACAACTTCCGGCTTATATGTTACTACCATGCCTGATAGCGCAAATACAATCTGGACACTGGAAGCAGGTATAGGCAACGTGGTGATCAACCACATGGATTACCGCACGCATGACGGAAGAATGATTGTTGGTACACATGGAAACGGAGTTTATTCAACCGGACTCAATCCGGCTTTTGCAGGCATGGAGTCAGTAACTTCACCGCAAGATATTTTACTTTATCCAACCTTCACCAATCAATACATTCATGTATCAGCACAAAACGGACAACGAATAGAAATATATGATCTCACCGGAAAAAAATGCTTGGACGCCGTCATCACCAACAATTATACATTGCAAGATGTAAGCAGTTTTTCTAACGGAATTTATATTGCCGTGATCACAACTTCATCACAGAAAAAAGCGGTGAAGTTTGTTAAGGGGTAGGGAGCATTAAATTAAAAAGTTGGTACAATCTAAATCAAAGTCGAACAACCCTCAGTGTTGATGAACTTTGGTGACTTGAAATCTTAATTATGTAGACGCCCGGTTCCACTTGAGAAAGGTCTATCATAATTATTCCCTTTGCGTTTTTTATTTCTCTGATTTTTTGACCAGTCAAAGTATATACCTCTACTGAAGATGTTTCTTCTATATTCAGTTGTGAAACTCCTACGGTTGGATTCGGATAGATGAAAACTGAAGGTTGGTTTTCGTTCTCAATCACCCCACTGTTGTCGGTTGTATGAGATCTTTGATGCACGAAAGCATCAGCATAAAAATCAACTGTAGTCATAGGTACTTTTAATGACATATCAGTTGACCCAAAGAATCTTCCCGTCATCGCAATTTCACCATGAGTATCAAGCGCCAGGGATCTTCCTTCTTCAAATCCTCCTGTTCCAATTTGTTCAACATCCAGATAGTTGCCATTCTGATCAAGCTTTAACAAAAAGATAGCACCAGTGTCTGCGCTGATTTCAACTTGACCAGAACCCGGATCAAAATCAACCAATCCGCCAAAATAACCAGTTGAATAGATGTTTCCTGCAGAATCAGTTTCAACTGCAAACGCCCTGCTGGTTGCGGTACTACTACCGGCACCTACAAGCCATATAAAATTAAAATCCAAATCGTATTTTGCAATGTAAAGATCACCTACTAAATCAACATCGAAATAATCCCCAGCAGTGGAAACGGGATCAAATTCACCTGAACCAGAGATCAATCCTGAAATAATAACATTAAACGCTGTATCTATCACCACTGCGTGGTTATCAATAACATTGTTTGAGCTTATTGAAATGGCATTGTTAAACATTCCAGCTGTATCAATTTTCAGAAGAAATACATTTTCTAATCCAGAGCCGACGAGATTGAAACTGCCGACCCCTGGATCAAAATCAGCCGTTCCATCTAGATCACCTGTAATAATAATTAAAGAATCTTTCAGACATATTGAATAACCGGAAACCCAATTAGAAGAGGTTACTTGATCAACCCAAATAAAGTTTAATGCGCTGTCAAGCTTGAGTATGAACATGGATGAGTTAAACATTCCTCCACCCGTCAATGTTGAGTCATCTGGACTCGGATCAAAATCAACGGTATTTTGAAAGTGACCGGTGGCATACAAGTTTGCCTGGGTATCCAATGTAATTGATGATAAATATTCTGCGCCGGTGCCTGCAAATTGTTCAGCCCAAATTAAATTTCCAGCAGAGGACAATTTAACAATAAAAATATCTCCATCTCCTTGTGTGTAGAAAACATGTGCCGGTAGTCCTGGATCCAGATCTATTGAATCCCCACTAAAGTATCCTCCGATGTATACATTTGAAGAATTGTCAACTGCTATCGACATTGGGTGTTCATATCCATCTCCTTCAAACTGTTTAGCCCATACATAATTTCCTGAGCTGTCATACTTTGCTACAAAGCCACTGTTGTATGAGCTCGAAATCAAGATATTTTCTGCTGGTCCTGGATCAAAATCAACGGTATCAAAGAAAACACCAATTACATACAAGTTGCCATCCATATCATAAACGAGATCATTGCCTTCTTGATCACCTGATCCACCAATCTGAATAGTCCAATCTGAACTTGGCAACTGTGAAATGCTGTTCAGGCATGAACACACCATTATGAATAAAATTAATAAGCGCATATTTGTAGAGTTTAAGTTAACCAATTCTGGTATAAATCTTTTCCTTCTATTGGCAACGCTAAGATAAAAAAAGCGGGCGACTACTTATTTACGTGTCGTGTTTGTGATCTCTCCATATCCAAACATTCCTTGGGCAGTGGCGTTCAAAAAAAATCGTTGATACAAAAAATTGTAGCCTGTTATTGTTGAAATATCCTCAATTTGGGATGAGGTAGGGGTGCTTAAATCTCCCTAAAACTAATAATCTTAACCGGGCAGGCTTCTGTTGCTGTTTTGATTGAATCAGCAAGAATATCATTTACGCGTACTGTTGAGAATCCTTTTTTGTCAACGCCTTTTAGTAAAACTGATTTTCCGTCTTTTTTTGACATTCTGAAAAGTTCAGGGCAAAGTTCTTGACAATAATTGCAGCCAATGCATTTTTGCCGTTGAAGCGTTACGGCAATCATGATGCAAATTCTGTTTTTACTATCTTATACAACTTGTCTGATTTTCTAATTCGTTCAGGAACGGGAATAGTGATATCATCACCTTTCACTGCTGTTTCAGCCGGTTGATCATTTACCATGAGGGTAGTAATTTCATGTTCAATTACACCGGTTGTTGCTCCGGTTATTAAAATTTTATCACCCACTGAAATAGATTGTGCTTCAACTTTAAACTGACCAATAGATGTCTTTGGAAAAAAGTGAACGGCGTTGGCAATGAATACTTTTTTCTGTGTCGCTTTTGATCCGTTTGAATTATTGAATTCACCTAATTTTTGACCCAAATAATATCCTGACCAAAAATCACGATTATATACTCTTTTCAAATCTTCTTTTAATGATTCACCTAGTGCAACGGTATAGGTTCCGTTATTGTACGCATCAATTGCTTTGCGATAATTTTCTGTAACCGTTTTTACATATTCAGGTGCACGTCCGCGACCCTCAATTTTCAGCACAGATATTCCTGCATCTAAAACCTGATCTAAAAAATCAATGGTGCATAAATCTTTCGGTGACATGATATATTCATTGTCAATTTCTAATTCAACACCGGTTTCTTTATCAATCACAGTATATGTTTTTCTGCAATTTTGTAAACACGCTCCGCGATTTGCCGATGCATTATACGTATGCAAACTCATATAACATTTGCCTGACACAGCAACACACAATGCACCGTGTGCAAAAATTTCTATTTCAATAAGATTCCCTTTTGGGCCGCGAATATTTTCTTTTTTAATTTGATCTGTAATTTTTTTAACTTGATTTAAACTCAGCTCTCGCGATAATACCATCACATCGGCAAAATGGGCATAGAACTTTACGGTTTCAATATTGGTAACATTAAGCTGAGTTGAAATATGAACCTCAACACCTTGACTAAAGGCATAATTTATCACGGCCTGATCTGATGCAATTACCGCAGTAATACCTGCAGCTTTTGCTTTATCTATTAATTCTTTGATGATTGAAAGATCATGATCGTAGATAATAGTGTTTAATGTTAGATAAGATTTGGCCCCTCTCTCACTGCATCGTGAAGCAATTTCAGGTAAATCATCCAAGGTAAAATTAATAGATGCCCGCGCACGCATATTGAGTTGTTCAACCCCAAAATAAACTGAGTTAGCCCCTGCATTCAATGCTGCTGCAAGCGATTCCCAATTCCCGGCCGGCGCCATTAATTCAACTTTGTTCATAGTTATTGTCTTAATCCAAGCCTGCAAAGTTCGTCATTTGAATCATAATATCCAATGAGCCAAAGCATTCTTTGTTTTATTATTCTGACTTTGAAGCTCACTGAAAAAGCCGTATATTTGAAAAATTTCAAAAAAACTTCTCAAAAAGCAATGGACAAATTTGAAGCAGCGTTCAATGACATCATCGCCAAAGATCTCAAAGTAGAACCGCGCGATTGGATGCCTGAAGATTATCGCAAACATGTATTGAGACAAGTTTCTCAGCATGCACACAGTGAAGTAATAGGTATGCAACCTGAGGGCAACTGGTTGTTAAGGGCGCCATCATTGAGAGCAAAACAAGTACTGTTAGCTAAAATTCAAGATGAAGGCGGACATGGTTTGTATCTCTATAGTGTTGCTGAAACGCTGGGCATGTCACGCGGGCAAATGATTGAGCAATTACATTCAGGCAAAGCAAAATATTCAAGTATTTTTAATTATCCGGCATTGACCTGGGCTGATATGGGCGCAATTGGATGGTTGGTTGATGGCGCAGCAATAGTGAATCAGGTATCACTTCAAAAAACATCGTATGGTCCATATTCAAGGGGTATGGTGCGTATTTGTAAAGAAGAGAGTTTTCATCAAAGACAAGGATATGAAATCATGTTGCAAATGGCACGTGGAACCACTGATCAAAAACAAATGGCACAAGATGCATTGAACCGTTTTTGGTTTCCATCTTTGATGATGTTTGGTCCGCATGATGCTGATTCAGCTCATTCATCTAAAGCAATGGAATGGAAAATAAAGCGCGAATCAAATGATCAGTTGCGTCAAAAATTTATTGACAAAACAGTACCGCAGGCTGAATTTTTAGGATTAACCGTGCCTGACCCAAATTGTAAATGGAATGAAAAGACAGGTCACTATGATCACAGCCCGTTTGATTGGGATGAATTTTGGGCAGTTGTAAATGGTGATGGGCCGTGCAATGCAGAGCGCCTTGATCATCATAAAAAAGCACACCATGACAATGCCTGGGTACGTGAAGCAGCCGTGGCATTTGCAAAAAAAACAGAAGGAACATTGGTATAATCATATAACGAAAAACATGATGGAATCAGGAGACAAAGTTTGGGAAGTTTTCATTCAGAAAAAATCAGGTCTACCATTTAAACATGCCGGAAGCGTGCATGGGTATGATAAAAAAATGGCTGTTCAAAATGCGCGTGATGCGTATTGCCGCAGAGGTGAAGGACGTGAATTGTGGGTGGTGCCTGCAAATGCTATTGTGTCAGTTCCAATGGAAGATGCAGAAGCATATTTTGATCCGCAAGAGGATAAAATTTATCGTCACCCAACATTTTATGTAATTCCTGACGGAGTAGAAAATCTTTAAGAAAATTGAATCATGCCTATAATAATTGATAAACCGGAAGCAAAATTTTTGGTCCGCCTTGCAGATACTGAATTGGTGTTGGCGCAGCGTTTGTGTGAAATGTGTAGCAACGGTCCTTTTTTAGAAGAGGACATTGCACTTTCAAATATCGCACTTGATTTAATTGGTCGTGCTGAACAATTATATTTACTGGTAGCTGAAGTTGAAGGCAAGGGATTAAGCGCTGATGATTATGCGTATCGTCGCAATGAGCGTGAATATTTCTCCATGAAATTGGTTGAATTGCCGAATACAGATTTTGCCTGGGTGATTGTGCGCCAATATTTGCATGATGTTTATATGCAAGAACTTTTTAGTCAACTGCAAAAAAGTGAGATTCAAAAATTGTCCGGTCTTGCTGAAAAAGTATTAAAAGAAATTCGCTACAGTTTAATTCATGCACATGATTGGATGCAGCGTTTAGGAATTGGAACACCCGAATCAAATCAACGAACACAAAATGCGCTGAATCATTTTTACAAATATGTGCATGAAATGTTTGCTTTTGATCAGTTGGACGGTAAGTTTATTCCCGATACCCAGTCACTTGAAAAAATATGGTTATCTGCAGTTGCACTTACGTTGAGTGAATCAAATCTTCAACAACCGGAAATCAGAAAAATTTATCAGCATGATTACCGCAATGGTTTTCATACCGAATATTTGGGGCATTTATTAAGTGAAATGCAATTTTTACCACGTGCGTATCCGGATGCAAAATGGTAACAGAAAAGGAATTTAACCATTTGTGGGAAATCCTCAACGAGGTTCCCGACCCGGAAATTCCGGTAATCAGTTTGGTTGAATTAGGCGTTATTAGAAAAATTGTTGAATACCCCGACAGCCAAACAGTAGAGGTGATAATTACACCCACTTATACTGGTTGTCCTGCAAAGAAATTATTTGAAGATCTGATTCGCGAAAAACTCGCAGAAAACGGATACAACAAAGTCAACATCATTTCACAACTTCATCCGGTTTGGACAACGGACTGGTTAAGTGATGAAACAAAATCAAAATTACTAGCTGAAGGCATTTCACCGCCCACTATTGGGAATAAAATCGTAATGTGTCCACGCTGCAAATCCACCAACACCAAAATGATCAGCGCATTTGGTTCAACACCTTGTCAAGCTATGTACAGTTGCAATGAGTGCAGTGAGCCGTTTAATTATTTTAAGTGTTATTGATTTTTTTTCTCACTCCTCTTTCCTCACTCATCTTTCCTCACTCCACAAGAGAGAGGAAGTGACGTTAGTTCGCACTTTTAGGAAACCCTTGCGATGCGGCTTTCCCCCTCTGGAGGGGGATTAAGGGGGAGGATAATTGGTGATGTGAATTCGTGTATTTCAGAAAACTTTTGCGTTTTTTTCCTTACTCCTCTTTCCTCTCTCCAAAGGAAAGAGGAAGTGACGTGAGTTCGCGCTTTTTCAAAACCCTTGCGATGCGGCTTTCCCCCTCTGGAGGGGGATTAAGGGGGAGGATATTTGGTGATGTGAGTTCATGTACTTCAGTACCCACGCTCGCAGACTCAGACCCATTTCACGTGTGAATTAAGAAGAATCGAAACACTTTTATGTACGTAAACATGGAGTTCTCTGCACGTTTATGTACATAAATATGTCTGCTACGTAAAATTTGATTTTTCAAAACAACGGATTTAGGTTGGTTCATACTGGTTTACTATTGACTATTGATAGTAAATAGTAAATTATTTATATCTTTGAATTTCAAGAGAATATTATGTCAACGAAAGAAAAAATAAGAGATCTTTTTAATAGGCACAAAGAACTCACGGTTACAGAAATAGCCAATGAACTATTTGTTTCAAAACAGAGTGTACACAAATCATTAAACCAGTTGGTTGATGAAAATGTTATTGAAAAAATTGGACGAACTCCCAAAACAATTTACCGCAAAATCAGCAAATCAATAATTGTCAAAAGACCGCTTCAGGAAATATCTGCGAAAGAAGGGCAATACTTGGATGAGAACTTTTTATTGATAACTGAAATTGGTGAGATGCTTAATGGAGCTGCGGGCTTTGAGCTGTGGTGTAGAAAAAGAAATCTCCCATTCAAAAAAACTGTAACAGAATTTATTCAGACCAATATCAAATATCATTTGTACCGAGATAAAGATGGGCTGATATCTGGTCTTGAAAAAATTAAAAATACAAAAGGGTATGAGAAAATATATCTTGATGAACTTTTGTATCTGGATTTTTATGCCATAGAGAGGTTTGGAAAAACACGGCTTGGTACCATTTTGCATTATGCAAAGCAAGGGCAAAGCAGGATGTTGATGAACATGCTCATTGCCGAAATTAAACCAAAAATCGATGTGATTATTAACGATTATAAAATTGATGCAATTGCTTATGTGCCCCCAACAATCAAGAGAGAAACGCAATTGATGAAAGTTTTGGCAACGGGATTAAAAATCACATTACCTCAAATAGAGATCAGAAAAATCAGTGGCATTATTCCCGTACCTCAAAAGTCATTAAACAAAATTGAAGATCGTATTTCAAATGCTGAAAACACCTTTGCTGTGCAGAGTCTGGCTACCTATAAAAACCTATTGCTGATTGATGACGCAGTTGGATCAGGCTCAACCTTGAATCAAATAGCCGGTAAAATTAAAGACAGAAAAATTGCAAAAAAAATTATCGGGTTGGCAATTGTGGGAAGCTTTAAGGGCTTTGACGTGATAACTGATGTGTAGCAACAATAAATTGCTCACCCAACCCTAACCCCAATCACCAGCACATCATCAATCTGTTCGGTGTCGCCTTTCCAGCGGGCAAATTCGGTTTCCAGTTTTTTGAATTGTTCTTGAGCGGGTAAATGAGATACCGCCATCAGAAATTGCTTAAAGCGTTTGTATGTATATTTTTTTCCTTTGCCTTGTCCATCCGGTAAATGGCTGCCACCAAACTGATCGGCAAATCCGTCTGTGAAAACATAAATCATATCACCTGACTGAACCGGAATCTCTTTGTTGGTGAAGGGTTGCAGATCTTCATCCATGAAAGCGCCAATAGGGTGTTTATCTGCTTTCACTTCGTACAACCAAATGTCAGATGTTTCAGATTTAAGCAGATTTTTTTCAGGAATATTTTCGCCGAATGGATTTGTTTCCGAATTATTTCTCACCACATAAACCGGATTTTTTGCCCCGGCATAATGAAGTGTTTTTGTACTATTTTCTAGAGCGCACAAAGCAATGTCCATTCCGTCTCGCACAGCAGTGCTTTTGTTTGATGCATCTTGACGTAAGGCTTTTACAACACCTTTATTCAAAAAATTCAACGCATCGGCAGGTGAATTTACAGTTGGTTCGGTTAATCCCTGTACCAGATAATTATTGCCCACAATACTCATAAATGCGCCGGGTACACCATGTCCGGTACAATCAACTGCGGCAAAAATGGAAAAGTTTTTTTGTGAAGAATCTGTTGTATTTGCTTGTTCAATAAAATAGAAATCTCCACTGACAACATCTTTTGGCATATAGAAAACAAAGTGCTCTCCTAATATTTTTTCAGCTTGTTCAGGCGCTGGTAAAATTGCTGTTTGAATTCGTTTGGCGTATTTAATACTGCTCAAAATTTCTGCATTGATTTCAGCAAGTTCCTGCTTCTGATGTTCTATTTCCGCAGTGCGTTCTTTCACTTGTTTTTCGAGGCGGATATTGATTTGATCCATCAACGCATTTTTCTCTTCCAAACTTTGTAATGCAATTGCCTGTGCATCTTCTTTTTCTTTCTGTAGATCACGGTATTTATTGGACATACTCAAGCTCAAAATGATTACCTCAAGGGCAGATGCAATCTTAAGGGTGTCTTGTGAAAAATCTGCATTACCGGCAATGTTGAAATTTCCTAAGATGAAAAGTATAGCACCCAAAATCAAAACAGCAAACGCCATGGTGAAATAGTTGCAAATTTTTTCACCCTTTCTGCGCATTAAGTAGACAGAGATAATGGCCAGAATTGACATCAACAAACTCACTCCATTAATAAGCGGAAAAGAAATTTCGTAGGCTTTTCCGGGAATAAACGACATTACACAAATCAATAATGCGAGTACCAGAGCAACTTTATATACGCGCAGTAAGCCAGGTGATCGCTCTTTAATTTTTAAAAATGCAGATACGTAAAATAGCAGAAATACAATGGCGCCGGCAACATTGAAAATGAGAATGTGATTAGTGAAATATCCGCCTGAAGGGAATAAAAATTGGTAGGCATAACCATCTAATGAAAACTGCATGGCAGCTTGAAAAAACACGTAAATGATATAGTATAAAAATGATTTATCGCGCAGCAGAATAAAAAAGAAAAAGTATATAAAGACAACCAATAGCATGATGCCATAATAAAAACCAAATGAAAATTGGTGCCGATAATCTGATTCAAAAAACCCTGTCTTTTCATATACACGCAAAGGTAGATTGATTACCTCTCCGTCACTTTCTAATTCTATCAGATATCCCTGCGCTTGACCTTCATTAATATAGATGGGAAAAATATTTTTTCTATGTGGAATGATTTTCTTATCAAAAGGATAATCATCACCGCTTTGATAAAGCAGTTGTGTCGAATCTTGTTTCACCTCATAAAGAAAAGCTTTGTTTGTAACTGGTCGTGCAACTTCAATCATCAAATTTGGGTTCAGGGTTTGATTGACGATTGAAAATTTTAGCCACCAACGTGAAGTAGTAAAATCAAGATTTGGCATCTCAAATTCTTTTACATCAAAGGAATCATCCGGAAAATTCAGAACATCATTGGCCTGAAATTCATGATTCACATCTTCAAAAATGAGAACTTGATTACCAAAAGAATTGCCGGCATTGTCTGGCGTGACAACGATAGTGCCCTCTTGTGCAGACACAGCAAGAGTCAACCATACAAATAGTACAGACACGAGTTTTGGCATGAGCTAAATGTAGTAAATAAAATGAAAACCTTAAATAAATGCCATCAGTTCAATGTTGGCTTGTGGTCATCTTGATGCAAAACAATTCAAAGGATAAAGCAAGTGAATTTGATTTCAGATCAGATATGCATTGCCCGCTTTGCGGTTGCATCCATAGCAGCTTCTTTGATTGCTTCAGTAAAAGTTGGATGGGGGTGAACCATGCGCGCTAAATCTTCAGCCGATGCGCGGAACTCCATTGCAGTGCACGCTTCCATGATCATATCAGCTGCGCGTGCAGCAATCATGTGAACACCTAATACTTCATCCGTTTCAGCATGTGCAATGATTTTTACAAAGCCCATCAAATCCATACTTGCTCTTGCACGACCGAGAGCTTTCATTGGAAATGACCCCACTTTAATAGGGACACCGGCGGCGGTTAATTCCTCTTCAGTTTTTCCTACCGCAGCAACTTCAGGCCAGGTATAAACAACACCCGGAATCAAATTATAATCAATATGCGGTTTTTGTCCGGCTAATAATTCGGCAACCATCACTCCTTCATCTTCTGCCTTGTGAGCCAGCATAGGGCCGCGCACAACATCACCAATGGCATATATGCCCGGCACAGTTGTTTGAAGGTGATCATTCACTTCAATCATGCCGCGTTTATCCGGTGTGATACCAATTTTATCTAATCCAAGTCCTTCTGTATAAGGTTTTCTTCCTACCGCAACTAAACAGTAGTCACCTTTAAAAACAACACTCTCACCTTTTGGATTCAAGGCGGTTACTTCAACACCTTTCCCCGTGTTTTTTACAGACTGTACTTTGTGTTGGAAATTAAAACTGAATCCCTCTTTTTTCAGCACCTTAATCAGTTCTTTTCCTAATGCGCGATCCATCGTTGGAATAATCGTATCAGCAAATTCAATCACCTCTACCTTCGCGCCGAGACGTGCGTGAACACTGCCTAATTCTAAGCCAATCACCCCGCCTCCAATCACGATTAAATTTTTTGCCACCTCATCAAGATTCAGCATTTCAGTTGATGTGATGATACGTTTTTTATCAGGCTCCATGCCCGGAAAATAATTAGGTTTTGAACCAGTGGCAATCACGGTAAATTTAGTTTCAAGCACCGTTTCTTTTCCGTCAGCTGCCGTTACTTTTACGTGCGTTTTGTCAACGAATGAACCTGTACCATGGTGAACATCAATTTTGTTTTTATCCATCAGAAATTTGATACCGTCACAAGTTTGAGAAACAACTGAACTTTTACGTTCAATCATTTTCTTCATGTCAATTTTTATTTCCGGAATTTGAATACCGTGCTTGTCAAAATTGTGCGCAGCGTTGTGATAATGTTCTGAGCTATCAAGAAGAGCCTTTGAAGGAATACAACCAACATTCAAACAAGTACCGCCAAGGGTATTATATTTTTCAATGATAGCCGTTTTGAATCCAAGTTGAGCGCAACGAATGGCGCATACATAACCACCAGGACCAGAGCCAATGATGACAACATCGTACTTTGTTTGCATAAACTGAGTTTTAGGACTGTAAAGGTAGAGAAAGTTTGGGAATAAATGATGGGCAGTAATCCTCGTTCAGCGTGAAAAACTAGTATTGGAGAAAAGCCTACCTTTATGCGTTATAAACCTATCCCACACTATGACACCTGTTCATGAAAAAAAACTATTTTTATTAGATGCCTTCGCTCTGATTTATAGGGCGTATTATGCATTTATAAAAAATCCGCGCATCAACAGTCAGGGACAAAACACATCTGCTGCCTTTGGTTTTACCACGGTATTATTGGATGTGCTCAACAAAGAAAAGCCAACTCATATTGCAGTAGTTTTTGATAGTGCTGAAGAGACTCATCGCGCTGTAGAGTTTGAAGATTACAAAGCAAACCGTGAAGCAATACCTGAAGACATTGCCAGCATGATTGAGCCTATTCAGGAGATCATTCGTGCGTTCAATATTCCGGTTCTTATATCACCGGGACATGAAGCAGATGATATTATTGGAACTATTGCAAAGCAGGCGGAGAAAAGAGGTTTCAAAACCTACATGATGACACCCGACAAAGATTTTGGTCAGTTAGTGTCAGAAAATATTTTCGTTTACAAACCTGCAAAAGGAGGAAAACCAGTTGAGATTTTAGGAGTACCTGAAGTATGCGCCCAATTTGAAGTGGATCGTCCTGAACAGGTGATTGATGTGTTGGGCCTGTGGGGTGATGCAGTTGACAACATTCCCGGTATACCGGGTATTGGAGAAAAAACGGCAAAAGCACTGGTAAAAAAATACGGTTCAGTTGAGGGTTTGATTGCGCACGCAGACGAATTAAAAGGAAAACAAAAAGAAAATGTAATTCAATTTGCAGAACAAGGTTTGTTGTCAAAAAAATTGGCCACTATCAATTTGGAAGTCCCGGTTGAATTTGATGAAAAAGCACTTGAACTTGAGGAGCCCGACAAGGAAAAAGTAAAACGTGTTTTTACGCAACTTGAGTTTAAAACACTGGGTAAGAGAATTTTGGGTGAAGAAATTGCCATTCCTGCACAGCAAATTATTTCAGGAAAAACAACCGAGCAGGGTCAACTTGATTTGTTTGGTGGACCCGAAATGGTGACTGCAGCCATGGAGAAAAAAGAAGTAACCGGTGCGGATGTGTTAACCATTGCCAATACGAATCACCACTATAAATTAATTACAACTTTTGAAGAACGAAAAGAATTGATCAGCCAATTGCTCAACCAGAAATCAGTGTGCTTTGACACTGAAACTACCGACCTTGATGGAGTAGATGCAGAGATTGTTGGTATTGCATTTTCGTTTGAAAAAAATACCGGCTTTTATGTTGCTGTTGCACCAAATGAAAGAAGAGAAATTGTGCAGGAATTCAAACCTTTTTTTGAGCATGAAAAAATTGAAAAAATTGCGCACAACATTAAATATGATTTAAAGATTATTGAGAAATATGATGTTGCTGTTAAGGGTCAGCAATTTGACACCATGATTGCGCATTACCTGATTACACCGGAAGGTAAACACGGCATGGATTATTTGTCAGAATTGTACCTGAACTATCAGCCCGTTTCAATTGAAACGTTGATTGGAAAAAAAGGCAAAAATCAAGGAAGTATGGCTGATTTGGATCCGTCAGAGATTTCAGATTACGCCTGTGAAGACGCTGATATTACTTTTCAACTCAAACAAATATTTGAACCTGAAATTCAGAAAGAACATTTGAATCATTTGTTTTATGAAATTGAAATGCCCTTGGTGGCAGTTTTGAAAGATATGGAGATGGAAGGTATTCGGTTAGATGTTGCCGCGCTTGAAAAGTATTCAGCAGAATTGCAAAAAGATTTAACAGAATTGGAAAGAAAAATAAAAGAATTGGCGGGTGTGCATGATTTTAATTTAGATTCTCCAAAACAATTGGGAGATATTCTTTTTGAAAAACTAAAGATAGATGTCAAGGCAAAAAAAACAAAAACAGGACAATATTCAACCAGTGAAGATACGCTGAGCAAGCTTGAAGCCGCTCATCCTATTGTGGGTTTGATTCTAAATTACCGATCACTGCGAAAACTGCAGGGCACGTATGTTAACGCATTGCCTGAATTGGTGAATAAAAAAACAAATCGCATTCACACCAGCTATATGCAAACGGTGACTGCAACAGGTCGGTTGAGCTCTAATAATCCGAATTTGCAAAACATACCCATAAGAACAGAAAAGGGACGTGAAATACGACGTGCATTTATAAAACGCAATGAGGAGTATTGTATTATGTCAGCAGATTATTCTCAGATTGAATTGCGCATTATTGCGGCGCTGGCTGATGATAAAAATATGATTGAAGCGTTCAGATCAGGGCATGACATTCACGCCGCAACGGCGGCAAAAGTTTTCCATGTAGAATCAATTGATAAAGTTACACGTGAACAGCGTAGTGCAGCAAAGGCAGTGAACTTCGGAATCATTTACGGACAATCAGCTTTTGGCTTGGCTCAGAATTTAGGCATTTCACGCACAGAGGCTAAAGAAATCATTGATTCATACTGGGCGCAGTATGGAGGAATAAAACAATTTTTAACTAACAGTGTTGAGTTTGCCCGTGAGCACGGTTATGTTGAAACCATAATGAAAAGACGCAGATACCTTGCTGACATACAGTCAGCCAACGCCATAGTGAGGGGATTTGCAGAACGCAACGCCATCAATGCTCCCATACAAGGTTCTGCCGCTGATATTATTAAAATAGCCATGATACGCATTCACCGTGAAATGAAAAAACAAAATTTGAAATCACGCATGCTTTTACAGGTACATGACGAATTGGTTTTTGATGTGCACAATTCAGAAAAAGACGTGATGGAAAAGTTAGTGCGTGAAAATATGGAGCATGCCGTTGAGATGACTGTGCCGTTGACTGTTGAATATAAATTTGCCGACAATTGGTTGGATGCGCATTAACATTGTCCCCGTGGTAGGCGCAGGTCGCATTGTATCCGTAGGCGCAGGTCGCAACCTGCGCCTACGGTTTAAATTGAGATAATTGTGTTTATACCTGCGTGAGGGATTGAAGCGGAAAGCCCGCACCCGGAGCAAAGCGCAGGGGCACGCCCCCTAATAATTCAACGTACAGAGCAATAACCTCAATTAAATTTCATCAAAATTTTTAGCCTTTGTTTTAGGAATCGGATATGCGCGATACGCAAGTACAATAGCAAAAATTTCCATGGGAAAACTTACCAGCATGAGGTATGCATATTCAGGTTTGCTTTTATAGTACATCAAAAACGAAAAGGCAAAAAGTATGATGGAGCCTGCATGTAAATAATTGGCAAGTTTTACCCGCACAATAGGATTTGCCATATTATTGCCCATGCGGCGAGCATAGAGGTTTAATCCAAAATAAAGAACAACATAAACACCAATTAAATAAATGGCATTGTTTTGCATGAGATTGCCAAGTTGAAAATAATTCATCAATGACAAAAAAATGAGGGCATAAAACACAAGATGAAATATGTTGATGAGGTGATATGCCAGCAATGCCTTGCGCATGTTTTGCGAGGAGTGAGTGGATATTATTTTTGTTGGTTATTGTATTCAGCTTCACTGCGCGCAAGACGCTTAGCCATAAACCTGCGTACTAATGCCAACACTGCTGCAATGATGGGCGCCAGCAGATAGGCAGACCATTTATCAGCGCCTTGCATGATGATTAAAACAACCACCATGACAAAGGTAATGCCGGCCATCCACCACCAAAATATTTCAAGTTTTTTATTGAGTTTTGCTAGATTCATTTCTCTTCTTTCTTAGTCCATTCTGCTGTTACGTTGTGCGTATTGTAATCACTGAAGGTTTCATTGGCATCCATGCCGTAACCGCTTACGTAACTGTTTTCACCAATTATTTCAAATGCTTTTTCAGTGCGGATACGTTTAGCTTTTTGATCCCAATACAATTCCTCAGTTTTGAGGGTTTGCTTTTTGTCAAAGTTCGTTAAAATTACTTTACTGCGTGCAAAGAGTGAGTTGGATTCGTCCATCATTTCAGCATAATCAGCCGTGAGTGTGGCTTCTAGCGAATCTTTACTTTTGAAGAAATTGGCCTGAAAACCATTTTTAAAAACTGTTTTTTTTTCAGGATTTGAAAAAACCTCCATGCGGGTGGCTATGATTTCAAAGCGTACATCACCGCGATCAGAATAAATGGAGTGTACGTTGTTTACTACCTGATCAGGTGATTCATCGGTGGCGGTAACTAGCTTTACATTTTCAAGATCATTTTCACAGGATGACAACATCAGAAAACTGATCAGCAAAACAGAACAGATTACACTCAGATTGTATTTGGAAATGACTTGCATAAAAAAGAAAACATTCCTGCCGGCAAAGCTAACAGGAATGTTTCAGATTTATTGTATTGATTTAAAATATCAGAAGCGGGCGGTAGTGCTTTCACCCCAGCAGCTACAGTAAACTGAAGCTCCGGCAGAAACGCCTTCATTAAAAGCTTCTTCTTGTGTAGGTGCGCCACCTTTGCTGCTCACATCTTCACCAAGCGCTTTAGCGCGGCTGTAATAATCATTAGCGAGCCAAATATTTGCTTTACGTTGGAAAGTGGTTTCACCGCAACCATCAGCTGTGCGTACAATACAGTCACCACAAATTTTTAATGCGGCACCTTCTCTTTCACCTTTCACCAATTTAGCAGTACTAAAGGCTGCTTTATAACGACCAGACGAATATTGCGCCACAGCTAAATAGTAAAGATATTCATGCTTATTTACGCCCTCACCTTCTAGTTCAACTGCTTTTTGAAGATAGTCTACTGATTTACTTTCCTGCTTATTGATTAGGTAATATTTACCGGTTTCAAAATAGGCAGCCGCGTTTGGCTCAATCAGCAACAAGGTATCAAGCAGTTTACCATAGGTTTCAGTAGTTTCACATTTTTTAGTTTGCAACAATTTCAAGTACGCATTTACTTTTTCAGTTTTAGCTGCTTTATCTTGTGGGAGGTTGGTGATTTTTTTGTCAACCACATTGGTCAGTGTTTGGCAATCAGTTACAATTTTCAGAAAATAGGTATCTAGAAAATCCTGAGCGTCTTTGTATTTCTGTGCCTCAGCTGTATCACCGGCTTCAGTTTTGATTTTATTACCTTCAGTGCAATACTCTGAAAGCAACATGTATTCATCAATTACAAAGTTGCGCACTTCTTCTTTTTTCTCAGCCGGAGCAGGGTTGAAGCGGTTCACGATCAAATGTTTGAAATAGGTTCTGATTTCACTTGGAGCAGTTTTGCCTTTTAGCACGTGTACATTCCCCCAATAAAGTGAGTCAATTTTATCAAGACGCGGATCATTTTCATTCACCAGCATAGTGGCATATTTTCCTTTCCAGTCAGCCGGTTCAGCATCTTTAAGAATTAATGATTCATAAATCCAATACAAGGTATCACGATATTGTGTTTTTTTAGCCTCATCTTTTTCAGCAGCCCATAATTTTAAATAGGCAGCTCTTCCGTTAGAGAAAAATTTTCTGTCGGTTCCGTCCCATCCGCAATAGCCGTAAGCTTGTGACCAGAATGACGCTGCATCACGGTACATACTTTGTTTCAAGTATTGATAGTATAAACTTTTGTATTTATCACAGTCTGATACTTCAGTTTGTGCAAACATGCCTTGTCCTGCAATGATGACAAAGGCGAGTGTGAAGAGAATTTGTTTGAGTTTCATGATCTGAGTTTTTATGCTATTAATTAATCGTATTTACGTTTTACAAACCAAAGTTCATTTCTGTCAGGTATGATGGAAATTCCGAAATAAAATCCGATGTATTTTTCTTCAATCAGTCCGCTTTCGGTTGTTCCCATTTTTCCAAACGTGGCCCCTAAATTAAGGCTAGTATTGGTTGAGTTTACGTTCAGTGGAATACCAAATCCAAAACTCATGCCATAATTATTGAGTCCGATGTCAGATAAAACCAGTTCAGTTTGGGTATAATTAAAACCAAAACGGTAGTTAGTGCGAGATAAAATACTGATAGACGGATCATTGCCAACGAATGGTGAAAACTCAAGCCCAAAAGCAAGCCCTAAGCGATCACGATAAAACGGCACATTGGTTTCAGTTCCAAAATTCTCCCGGTAAGCTGACCATTGCTGGTAATTGAGCTCAGCTCCAAGGCGTAATAATCGCTCTCCTTTACGTGAAGGTTTCCACCCGATGCGATATTCTAATCCAATTTTATACTGGTCTGGCACATAAACATAGCCTTTATCATCAGTAACAAATTCAATAGTGTCATAGGTATAACTAAAATCACCGCTGCCTTTGTAATTGTGCGCAAACAAATCATGATAAGCGCGCAATTGCATACCCGGAGTATAACTGGCACCAAGAGAAAATGATCCGTTGATAAGCGAGTCAGTATACGCAGGTCTGAAGTAATATTGATAGTTAATGCCGAATTGAACTTGAGGTGCGTTAATTCTGAGCGCAGATTTCACTCGTGCATTGTATGCCCCCGAAACTCCAATGAGCTCATGTGACTGGGTGCGCGCAACAGAGCCAAACAAATAAATACCGTTAACACCCAAAGAAAGAATATGTGTTTTAGTGGTGTAGGTGGTATCTCGCTTAGAATAATGAGTTGAGAGTTTAGAGTGATTAAGTGGTTTGTAAGCAACACCTAAAAACAATTTACTGATTGCCCCACTGCCGTCATTGATGTTTTGTGCGGTGGTGTCACCATCTGTTACTTCATAATTTGTAATGGTGTACCCAGTAAATGAATATGGCACCAAACCAAGACTTGCACCCCATGTTTTTTTAATTGGAAGCGCAAGTTGAAATTGGTTCAAGCTAACATGTTGCTGGCTTGATGTGGTGTTTGTCGTATTGAAAACCGAGTACCGACCATTTAAGCCCACTTGAAAAATGGGGCGGTAACGCTGAATATAGGCATAGCTTGCAGGATTATTGTGATTGGCAACCGTAGAATCACTGTTTGCAATGCTTATTCCACCCATAGACATAAAAGCCGCGTACTCACCTTGGTTCAGTTCACCTAAACCAAACATACTATAGGGGGTTTGAGTACCTTTTTGTGACCAGGTTCCTGCGGCCAGTGTTGTAAGAATCAGCAGGTTAATTTTTTTCAGCATGATAGCGTAATATTTCATTTAGCCCGGTCAGTGTCAGTTCAGGGATTGCAAAGATGCTATTTTTAAAAGCTTTCTCAAAATGTGGTAAATCTCCGCCGGTCATAAAAATTGTTAAGTCAGAATATTGCTGAGTATAACGGTTGATAAATCCATTTATTTCATCCAATATGCCATTCTCAACACCAGCTTGTATACTTTCAGTGGTATTTGTCCCGGTTGTTATCGTGTTGGTTGTTGATTCAATCATGGGTAATTTTCCGGTATAATCATGCAGTGAACGGTATCGCATGTGTAGACCTGGACTGATAGCTCCACCAAAATAATTCCCTTTTGCATCTACCACATCATACTTAATGCATGTGCCGCAATCAATAACCAACGAGTTTTTTCCTTTGCTCATGCTCCACGCTGCTACGGCATTCGCTAACCTGTCTTTCCCTAGTGTTTCAGGTGTCTTATACTGATTGATAATTGGTATGGAAGTGAGATGTGAAAATTTAATGAGATATTTTGGCTTGAGGAAATTTATATCAAGATCTACATCCGCTACAGATGATAAAATAATTGAACTGTCCTTATGAATAACAGATTCCAAATAGTCAAGCGCTTGTGCGTGGTTATCCTTTGAGAACGCCTGAACTTCTCTCAGAATTTTATCTTCAAAAATTCCAATTTTAGTTGCGGTATTTCCCTGATCAATACAAACGTTCATTAGAAGAATAGTATATAGTAGAAAAGGTCATTGTTCAAGGTGAATGAATTCAAATCATTGGAAACCGACATGCAGAAAGAAGGTTTACTCGGGTGCAAAATTGCTGAGAATCTGTTGATATCAGACAAGAAGAAGAAAAAAAAACGAGGATTGCGTGAGATTTGTGATTAGATTTCTATCTTTGCCCCCACAAAATCGCATTGGTGATGTAGCTCAGTCGGTAGAGCAAAGGACTGAAAATCCTTGTGTCGGCGGTTCGATTCCGTCCATCACCACAAAAAAATCAGAGTGAGTGTGAGTGCGAGAGCGAAACATGAACTCTGATTTTTTTCTTCACTCTCACACTCCAACTCACACTGTGACATGGTCTTTTGAGAGAAAACGAATCACGCAGTCTGTTCTAGGACAAAAAAACGAAATCCATTGTTTAATAAAAAAATGATTGAATCATGTTTGATTTCGAAAAGCTTGATATTTACAAAAAAGCTAAAATATTTAATTCTGAAATTCGGGCATTTATATTTGTTTCAAAGCTTGATAGTACTACAAAAGATCAGTTGCGCAGAGCTTCATTCAGCATCGTGTTAAATATCGCTGAAGGTTCGGGCAGGTTTTCGAAAGCAGACAGAAGAAATTTTTATATAATATCCAGAAGCTCAGTTTTTGAATCCATTGCAATCTTGGATGTATTAAAAGATGAAAACATCATGTTCCAGAGCCAGTACGATGCGTTTTATGCAAAGGGGGAAGAAATCTCAAAAATGCTCTTCTCAATGATTAAAAACCTTTGTTAAATTGCTTCGATTGGGCTTACTTCCTTTTGAAAAATCAGAGTGAGTGTGAGTGCGAGAGCGAAACATGAACTCTGATTTTTTTCTTCACTCTCACACTCCAACTCACACTGTGACATGGTCTTTTGAGAGAAAACGAATCACGCAGTCTGTTCTAGGACAAAAAAACGAAATCCATTGTTTAATAAAAAAATGATTGAATCATGTTTGATTTCGAAAAGCTTGATATTTACAAAAAGCTAAAATATTTAATTCTGAAATTCGGGCATTTATATTTGTTTCAAAGCTTGATAGTACTACAAAAGATCAGTTGCGCAGAGCTTCATTCAGCATCGTGTTAAATATCGCTGAAGGTTCGGGCAGGTTTTCGAAAGCAGACAGAAGAAATTTTTATATAATATCCAGAAGCTCAGTTTTTGAATCCATTGCAATCTTGGATGTATTAAAAGATGAAAACATCATGTTCCAGAGCCAGTACGATGCGTTTTATGCAAAGGGGGAAGAAATCTCAAAAATGCTCTTCTCAATGATTAAAAACCTTTGTTAAATTGCTTCGATTGGGCTTACTTCCTTTTGAAAAATCAGAGTGAGTGTGAGTGCGAGAGCGAAACATGAACTCTGATTTTTTTCTTCACTCTCACACTCCAACTCACCCTGTGACATGGTCTTTTGAGAGAAAACGAATCCTAAGTCCGTTTCAGGACAAAACGAAATAACGTAAACGCGAGAACACTCACACATTGGAGACGTCATGCTAAACATCGAAAAATTTCTCACCAGAACTAAAAAATGATGGCATTGCTTCTCTTAAATTTGATTTGGCAGGTACTTCTTCGGTATTTCCTCCAATAAACACTAAATTCGCACAACAAAATCCAATCAGATGTCATCAAAACTGGAAACACTTTTAAAAAAACGTGAAGCTGCTTTAAAGGGCGGAGGAGAGAAACGTATTGAAGGGCAACACGCCAAAGGAAAGCTAACAGCACGTGAAAGAATTAGTCTTTTGCTTGATGAAGAAACCTTTGAAGAAATTGGACAATTTGCTGAACATCGCTCCAGTAATTTTGGATTAGATAAACAAATATTTCCGGGTGACGGTGTTGTTACAGGTTATGGAAAAGTACATGGACGACCGGTGTATGTTTTTGCACAAGATTTCACTGTTTTTGGAGGTTCACTAGCTGAAATACACGCCAAAAAAATTGTGCGCATCATGGATTTAGCTTTACAAAACGGTATTCCGCTCATTGGGTTGAATGATTCTGGCGGAGCAAGAATTCAAGAAGGCGTTGTTTCATTAGCCGGTTATGCAGATATTTTTTACAGAAATACCATTGCATCAGGTGTTATACCACAAATATCAGCCATCATGGGGCCGTGCGCAGGGGGTGCAGTTTATTCACCTGCACTTACTGATTTTACCTACATGGTTGAAGGATCATCGTTTATGTTTGTAACCGGACCCAACGTGGTAAAAACAGTAACGCATGAAGAGGTAAGTTCAGAAGAATTGGGTGGTGCATCTACTCATTCGCAAAAATCAGGTGTTGCACATTTTGCAGTGGCCAATGATTTACAGTGCATCAATGACATTAAAAAATTATTGTCGTACTTACCGCAGAATTGTGAAGAGCAATCTCCAAAATATCCTTATTCAGGCGGTGCAGATGAGCGTGAAGAACTGAATAAAATCATTCCTGAAAATGCCAATCAACCCTATGACATGAAAGCTGTAATTCATGAAATTGTGGACGAAAACTCTTTTTACGAAGTGCATCAAAATTTTGCTCAAAACATTGTGGTAGGTTTTGCATTTTTAGAAGGAAAAAGTATAGGTATTGTTGCTAATCAACCTGCTTATCTTGCTGGAGTTTTAGACATTGAATCATCTAACAAGGCGGCGCGTTTTGTGCGGTTTTGTGACTCGTTCAATATCCCAATTCTGGTATTGGAAGATGTGCCGGGATTTTTACCTGGAACTGATCAGGAATGGAACGGCATCATCAGCAATGGAGCAAAATTATTGTATGCTTTTTGTGAAGCAACCGTGCCAAGAGTTACGGTAATTACGCGCAAAGCTTATGGTGGGGCGTATGATGTAATGAATTCAAAACACATTGGTGCTGACATGAACTATGCTTGGCCAACAGCAGAAATTGCGGTGATGGGTGCAAAAGGTGCGGCTGAAATAATCTTCAAAAAAGAAATTGATGAAGCGAAAGATCCGGCTGCAAAATTGCTTGAAAAAGAAAGGGAATATGCAGACCTGTTTGCAAACCCTTACAACGCTGCAGCTCACGGCTTCATTGATGAAGTAATTTTACCTTCTGACACGCGCAAAAAATTGATACGCGCCTTTGATATGTTGAAGAATAAAGTTGCGCATTTACCTAAGAAAAAGCACGGAAATATTCCGCTTTAACAAATAGTGAGTCGATGTTTTTAAAAGAGTTTTCAGCCGCAGTTCGTGATTTCTCAGCGGGGTTTAAAATCATTCAGAAACTGAATCTGTGGAATTATTTTTTTATTCCGGTGCTCATTGCAATTGTTGTAGGAATTTTGATTTTCACCTCAGCCTATTTTTTATCTAATCCTATCGGTCTGTGGTTGGCAGATTTTTGGCCATTTGATTGGGGAGGTGATACCGTGAAATCTATATCCGTTTTTATGGGTGGATTTTTGGTGATCATGCTGGGTTTGATTGTTTACAAGCATTTGGTAATGGCGTTATCTGCCCCGTTTATGGGACCGTTGTCTGAAAAAATTGAAATGCACATAACCGGTAAACCATTAGATATTTCAGATACCGCGGCAGAAAAAATGCGTTTGCTAATTAGAGGAATTAGGGTAAATATGCGCAATCTGATTTTGGAATTATTGATTTCATTTCCGCTTTTTTTATTGAGTTTTATTCCGGTGCTGAATTTGTTAACGGGGTTTGCATTGCTTTATACGCAGTGGTATTTTGCAGGATATGGCAATTTAGATTATGCCCTTGAAAGACATTATAATTTTACAGACACCAAAACCGTTGTGCGCAAACATAAAGGTTTAGCTGTGGGTAATGGATTCATATTTCATTTGCTCTTAATGATACCACTTGTAGGCATTGTGTTGGCGTTACCTCTCTCAACCGCGGGGGCAACCGTCAGCGTGGTAAGGTTTACTAGTAAAAAAGCATAAGCCTTTCTTTTTTGAACCAAACCAAATAAAGCAATTCCCAATCCATTCTTTTGCGTCTAGTTTATTCAGTGGTATGGTATGGTTTTTCAGTTTATAAAACATTTATTTTGCGACACTTAGGGATAACTATATACGGGGATAAAAATTTTTTTTGCACCTGAATTGCTACATACATCTGAATTTTCAGCGAAACATCCATCTAAAACTTTTACAATGGTTTGGTAATTAAGATGGTGTTTCTATTTTTGCGGGCTTGGAAATTTTTTATGTACAAAACCATCATACTGAACTTCTGTTTGTTGCTTTGTTTCTTTTTTACTGAGAAGAATAGCGCAATGCATGCGCAGGAGTTAGTTGCTCCAACGTTGAATCTTGATCCAGGGAAATCAATTTTTGATATTGAAGATGTACCAGTTTTGAATTGTTATGTAATAGTAGGAGATTTTAGCTCAGTGAATTCGATACCTTGTAATAAGATTGCATTCATTGATAAATCCACGTTGCAGGTGAAGTCAGGGACCAATTATAACCCTGTTCAAGCAGTTGACGGAGATATTTATCAAGTGGAATGTTACGTTACAACTTCTTTCGTTTTGCCTATTACGCATACCATAAATTTGTATTTAGGTGGAAATTTCAACAATATAAATGTTGATGGTTCTAATTACACCCGAAAAGGAATTGCTAAACTAACCACGACCAAACTTTCCAGTGGCCCACCAAATAACTATATGATGAGCTTCTGGAATCCTCAGCTTACTATTGGAGCATTTCCGGCTGATGTAAGCGGTGTGCGCAGCATGGATATTAGCAATGATACTCTTTTCTATGCTGGAGATTTTGATGGAATAAATAATAATGTCAATCCATCTGATGGTAGACCTTCTGGCATTGCTGCGGTAAAAATTACTACCAATACTAACTTGGCGATATTTAATAATTATGGCGCAACCGGCGCTTACAAAATTCACTATGCTCACCATAAACTATATGCTGTTGGAGAAATGATTCCTTATTCTATGCCTTCTTTGACAGCCGCTTTGGTGCGCTTTAATTTAGATGGAACTCTTGACAGTTCATTTCCACCAAAAGGCTACGAATCAACAAGTGAATGTGGTTGTGCGCAGGGCGTTTCAAATGATATTGCTTTTTTCGGTGACAGTATCTTACTCTATTTATATGATAATTATAGCAGTCCAAGCGTGCGCAATGCAGTCACTGATTCATTATTGTTTGGAACTACAATTATTTCAGAGTATTCTTCATCATTAAATAGAAAAAACAGTATTAGTACCTACAAGAATTATTACTACTACACTAGAGATGTGTCTGATGATTCTCCAAGCTTGCCTTTTTTCTTAACCAATGGTCAGGTAAAGGTGGGGCCAAATGCAAGTTCTTTCGCCGGAAATACTATAGCAACTGATGCTATTTTTGACAGCATTCATTATGAAAACATTTGGGTTGTAGATAATTTACTTTTCATTTCAGATGACGATTTAACCACGGCTGATATTGGCGTCATGAGCAGTGGAGAACCGCGATCAGGCATCGCCGTATTCTGCCTTGAACCGGCTGATGCAAAAAACTTTAATGTTTTTGACACTACCGTTTGTCCGGGGCAAACTATTACCTATTCTATACCAACAGTTCAATATGCAGATGGATATGTTTGGGAGTATAGCGGCCAAGGAATTGACATTGGTGTGACAGGTAATGAAAACTTAAGTGATACCTTGAATTTTTCAAGTGCAAATTCTGTAAACATTCAAATACTTTCAAATTTTATGCCCGGTGTATTATCGGTTACTCCTTATAGTACTTTTCATGGACAGCTTGAAAACAATGATGTTCTGGTGAAATCTAATACCATGTCATTAGCAATTCACTCCAATCCAATTCCTCATATTAATGCAGGCACTGATGAAGGAATAACCTGCTACACATTAGATACAGGAGTTGATTTATTTGGCTATTCTGACAGTGCTGTTGTGAGCTATGAATGGTTGCAGCCATTTCCAAATCCAAGCATACCGGGTCAAACTTACATCGCTACTCAAGCAGATGATTATGTGTTTAAAGTTGTTAGTCCGCTGGGGTGTGCAAACTATGATACGGTAACGGTATATATGGATACACTTAAACCAATATTGATTCTCCCAGCTCCACCATACGAACTTACTTGTGCTACTACCTCATTATCATTAAATGGAGCAAGCTCAACTCCAAACACTACAGTTGAGTGGATGCGCATGGTGGATTCAGCCATGTTTGCTGACCCAATTTTTGTTGACGCAGTTGGAGGATATATGTGTCAGGTAACAGATTTGTTGAATGGCTGCATGAGTGAATCCGCATTACTCGTCACAAACAATTTCATCATTCCCCAAATTGCCCTTACCGGTTATTCATCTATACCTTCAAGTACGGCGCTTGATATCTTGACTTGTGCTAATGACACATTAAATCTTTCTGCGTACTCACCAACTCCAAATTCTACAGTTGAATACACCAATGCGGATACCTCGTTATTTTTTGGTGGCTCAATTGAAATTACACAACCCGGAACCTATTATTTGTTTGCCACGGAAATCACTACGGGTTGCACCAATTCTCAATCATTTATTGTTTCGCAATTTCAGAACATTCCTGATGCACATGCGCCGGCAGATTCAGCATTGAACTGTTCAGTAACACAAATATTTTTGGATGGTGCTTCTCTAAGCTCAGGTGCTGTTTTGACTTGGTCTGATGCTACCACAAATCTTGGGGCTGATCCGGTTTCGGTTAATCAACCCGGATGGTATTATCTTGATTCGTATAATCCCGAAAATGGATGCATTGGAACCGATAGTGTTTTTATAGATTTAACCAATGAAATTTTAGTTTCGGCCGGAAGTGATTTGCTGATTTGTAATGAAGAAATTGTTGCGGTTACGGCATCACACACGGGCTCACTCACGGGGGCTGCATATTCATGGAATAATGGAACCGACGGGCAAACAACCAACTTCATTGGTGGTATTGATACCATGGCCATTGTTGCGGTAACTGCTGATGGAGGTTGTGTCGGAACAGATACGATGCGCATAAATATTCCCCCTTATCCTGAAATTGTATTTGAAGGATTTAAACCTTGTGGTAATAATCCTAACGGACAAATTGTTGGAAATCCATTGAGTGGTTTTACTCCATTTGAATATTCTATTAATGGAGGAATCTCTTATCAGACTTCTCCGGTGTTTACTAATTTGTCTCAAGGAAATTATACAATTCTGGTTCATGATTCTCTTCAATGCAATTATACTTTTCACGCTGCCATTGATGAGAGCAGCAGTTTACCAACGCCATCGTTTTTATTCTCTACCTATAATTATGAAACAGACACGGTAGTAATTATTGATGTGAGCATGCCGCCAACGGACAGCACAAAATGGAATATTCCATCAGGCATCATGTTAATCAATAGTGATCCGCATAGTCCAATGATTTTGTTGCCTGATACCGGTACCTTCATCATTACAATGTTGGCCTATTATGGCGATTGTTTGGTTGAATTGAGTAAGACAATTTATGCATCACCATTTGATTCGCTTGCAGCAACGCAGTATAATTTGAACGGAATAAAAAGTATTGAATTTTATCCGAATCCAACAACCGGAAACTTTACTGTAACTGTTGAGTTTTATCAATCACAACGCGCTGCCATGGTGGTGCAAGATATGTTGGGTAACACTTATTTCTTTGAAGAGTACGATGAATCTTTGCAAATATCTCAAGATGTTTTTCTTGATCTATCAGTACTTGACGGAACTTACATATTGAAAGTAATTTCTGAATACGATAGCGGATCAGTTACCTTCATACTTGCGCGATAGTGGTGTTATTTTCTGACAGAAATTTGCGCAGTGTTTTACTTTGTCTCAACAAGGAGAGATTGAAATATGTTGTTGTGATTTCATCTAGGTATAAAATTGCAATTTGCTTTTTTTTCATCTTCATAAGCACCACATCATGGGCACAAAATCTTGAAAAAATTGGCACCAAAGAAATGCTGAAAGTGAGCGGTGGATTGGCATTCAATACCATCACCTATTTTTCATCAGGAATAGATTTTCCAAGCAGGGAACCTTTTGCTTGGTATGCAACGGGCAACTTGAATATTTCAATTCTTGACATGTCTTTTCCATTTTCATATACCTATTCTAACCAGGGAGGAAAATTCACCCAACCGTTCAACCGAACATCAGTTAATCCTAGTTATAAATGGATCAAATCAACGCTTGGTTTAACCAGCATGAATTTTTCACCTTACACATTAACAGGTCATTTATTTTTAGGTGGAGGAGTTGAAATGACCCCTGGAAAATGGAAAATATCTTTAATGGCAGGGCGATTAAATAAGGCAATAGAATACAATGCTACTGATGATAACCTGAATGAAATAGTTTTCGGCAGAATGGGTTATGGGATCAAATGCGGATATGAAAATAAAGGATATGGAGGTACGCTTATTCTATTTAAAGGAAAAGACAATACAACCTCTTTGCCATTTATTCCATTGAACTCTCAAATAAAACCGCAGGATAATTTTGTGATGAGCTTAAATGGTAAGGCAACAATCTTTCAAAAATTTTTTATTGAGGCTGAATATGCCTTATCAGCATTAACACATAATTTATTTGACGAAAACAGTTCGGATAAAGCGTCAGCAATGAGTTTTTTAAATCCATTGGTGTCTGCAAATTCTACCACCGATTTTTTTCAAGCCTACAAGGCAGCACTAAAATATCAAGCAAAATGGATGAGTATTGGTTTCAATTTTGAACACATTGATCCCGGTTATAAAACGTTGGGAGGATATTATTTCAACAATGATTTGAATAATTATACGCTGAGTCCGTCTTTTTCATTGTTTAATAAGAAGTTGAATATTGGTGCCAATACAGGCTTTCAGCGCAACAATCTGAGTGGTGATAAATCTGCAACAACATCACGGTGGGTGGGTAGTTTAAATGTTTCGTTTGCGCCAAGTGCAGCTTGGATGATGAACGCAACCTATTCCAATTTTTCCACTTTTACAAAAAATCGTCCGGTGACAGATCCATTTTATTATGCGCCGGCTGACACCATGAATTTTTATCAGCTTACGCAAAGTGCATCATGCATGACCTCATGGAATTTTGGAAAAGGAGAAAATAAAAACATCATTCAGTTGATGTATAATTTTCAGCAATCTACCAGTCTTGCCGGCAGCATTGATGAAGCCGGTGCTTTTGGCACGGGCATATCGGGTATTGAACCCGGGGTGCCTACTGATATTCATTCAGCTAACGCATCATACAGCAAACCCGTAAAAAGTATTCAGGCAAGTTTTACGGTTGCATGCAATGTGAATCGTACATATTCACCAAGTAATGAAAATACATTTTTAGGTCCCACACTAAATTTTCAGAAGAGTTTATTTGATAAAAAATCCAGCCTTACATTTGGGTCAACCTACAATCGTCAATACAGTGATGGTGTGGTGATGAGCAATGTTTTTAATCACCGTTTAACTTTTACCTACGCGCCTAAAATCAGCAATGAAAAAGCGGGCAAAATTAATCTCTCATGCAATGCAAATTATATGCAGCGTTTGGCTATTGATCCAGCTGATCCAACAAGACATGAAATGAATATTTTCATTAATTTGAATTATAGTTTCTAAGCATACTATAACTGATTAATTGCATCGTTCTCAACCTTTTCTAAAGTTTTTCGTATAGTTTTGTAGCGGTTGTTTTATTACACTCAACTTTCTAAATCAAAATGGATAAACGAATTGGTTTCATATTTTTTGTTTTCTGTGCGCTATGGAATGCATCTTTATTCGCGCAAGATGAAATTTCACCTGAAGCTGACACCATTGTTTTCTGGGAATATGCTGCAGGCCTTGAGCCTGATACAAAGGGTGAATTAGCACATACTTGGGGTTCTGAAACGGTACATTTTTTAGGTACTGTAAAATTTGTAACCCCTTCAGGAAAAGAGATTGATGTGCGCATTATCACTTCATACCGACGTATTACTCAAGCCAACGGGTTTAATGATCAAAGTGTTTTGGCTATAGTAAAAACTAGTCATGTTCCGGTAAAAATTTATGATCTGGTTTCAAGACAAAATCTACCGTTTGCTATTCGTGACAATGGATTAGTTTATAAAATTAACGGAGAAGAAAAGGTAATTCCTTTGCCCTCTAAATTAGGTGAACGATTGTGTATTGAAGGCTTGAATTGTTTTGCAGAGGCAGTGCTTGGTGAAATTTGAGCAAGAGAATTTTTACTCAAAACAAATGATTATTCTACTGCAAACTACTTTGTCCTTTCTTTTTAAAACCGAATTTCCAACCAATTGAAGTAGTGAAGTAAGAATGGTTTGGTCCATTTTCGTCTGTAGTTAAGTAGGATGGAATTCCCAATGTATAGTACAAATTAAACATGAATCCATCAACTGAATAAGCAGCGCCTAATTTCAGTCCGTAATCAACTACGCGCAAGTTTTCTTTGGAGCTTGATTCTGAAAAACTACTTGATTCTGCAGGTGGAAAGAGAAATGAAAGAAATCCTGTGGGATCAAGAGAATCAATATTGAATGTCTGTAAAAAAGGAATATGAGTATCTTTTATTTCTTTTGTCCAGGCGTGCGTCATAAAATGGAAATACGGCCCGGCAAAAATTGACACACCATAATAATTGAATGAAGCAAGCACCGGAACTTCAATCCCGAATTGAGAAATGGTGGTGCGTGTATTTGCATAAACAGAGAAGTCAACGCCGGATAAACCTAAATCTTCAGGATCAAATCCAAACACCTCAAATTGACTGGTGTCTTTAGTGCTGTTGTATTGTTTGTGTTGTGAAAAATAAATGCCGCTTCTTAATGAAAAATAATCATTGAATTTGTATTCTGCCATGCCACCTGTAAACCAGCCGGGCTGATAGTGTTTTCCCAAGCCGTCTTCATACAACATGATGGCGTTAAATCCAAGTTCAGGTCCGGTGTAGAATTGTGCGCAAGAGATCAGACTGGTGAAAGCGGCGAACAAGGTGGTAACAACTTTTCTCATGAAGAATAGGTAAAAATGATAATGCAAAGATAAGCAGAGAATTTATCTCAGAATATAGACCCATCCTTTTGTGAGGGCACCATCTTTTTTTGATTCCAGCGTGTAGTAATAAACTCCTTCAGGTAATTCTAATCCATCATAGTTATTACCGTTCCAATAGACCGTGGTGTTGTCATAATTTTCAAAGAACATCAGCTCATCACCCCAACGACTAAAAATAGTAACATAGTTTGCCGTATCTGCAATACCATCTATAAAGAAGAAATCATTTACACCGTCATTATTTGGCGTGAAAGAATTAGTACCACAAATACCGCCATCTTCCACATCAACATATACAGTATCAAAAATGGTGCATGTGTCTTGTTCAATGCGAACAACAAATTTTTTATCAGAGTAAACATAGAGATGTTGAGCCTGCGCAGTGCTGTCAGGCGTTGCATTAAACCAGTAAAAACTATTGCCTCCCCAAGCAAATAAATCAACTACCTCACCGGGGCAAATTGTGAACGGGCCATTTACGCCATAATTTGAAGGTTGAATCAATGAGATGGGTTGAACAATTGAATTGTTATCAGTAATATCATCTCCGGAATAATTAATGGTCAAAATACTGTTGTCACTGATTAATACTTCACCCAAATAAATTTGTTCTGTTGTATAGGGATCAACATTGCCTGACCATGAGAAATTGATCACCTCTGTAATTCCATTCAATACAATGAAATTGCCTGAAGTAATGGGTGTGCTGCTGTTATTTTTAACTTCTACTTTTACTTCAATATAAGATTTTGGACAAGCGCCCTGAACGCCTGAATAAACTTGCAAATCCAAATCTGAGAGAGGTTCCATTTTTAATATATTTCCCATGTCACCGCAAGACAAAGCGGATGCATAATCAAATACACTGATTGAAGCCAACTCAGTTGAGTTGGGAGTGTCATGTACTACCCAAGTTAAGCCACCATCACCACTTGACAAAATGCTTCCGTTGGTTCCGCATACATAAACATGTTGATCATCCAGTGCACAAATTCCTTTCAGATTGTTACTAGTTGGCGGACTTTGCACAACCCAGCTCAAACCACCATCAGTTGTATGTAATACCAATCCATTATTACCGCAAATCCATCCGTTGAGGTTATCAGCCATTTCAATTCGGTTAGTTAATTCAGATGTTGGTAAAGTAATAAGATCCCAATTCAAACCTGAATCAGTAGTACGATAGAGAAAATTATTTCCTAACGCAAGCACGGTGGTAGCGTCAATGGTAACCACGTCAAACATTGTGCTGGCAAGCAAAGGTACATTCATTGATGTCCATGAAGCTCCGCCGGTAGTGGTATAATAGGCTGCAACATATCCGGTTGAATTATTTTTTCCAACTGCTACACCTCCCAGTGTGCCAATCATATCCATCTGGTAAAATGTAACCGGGGTGTAGGTGAATTGAGTGGTCCAACTTAAACCGCCAGTTACGGTATTTAAAATAATACCACCTTCACCAACAGCCCATCCTTTATTAGCATCATAAAAATGACAATCATACAAATTCTGGGTTACTCCACTTGTTTGTTCATTCCAAGTTACACCTCCATCAATTGATTTTAAAATTTTACCATTGTATCCAACAGCATATGCCGTGGTTGCCGTTACATATTCGATATCGGTAAGATATAGTGATGTGCCTGAATTTTGCGCCGTCCAAATCGGTCCGGCAAAAACACTTGCCGGAATTAAGGCCAAAAAAACAAAAAAGAAATTGCAGTATTTCATACGTTCTGTTTTTATCTCTTGCTGATATTTAGTTCAGATTTTTTGGATAAAAATCTTTGAAGACAACAGAGATGAATCAAATATACTCACATAACGATGAGAACAAATCAATGGTTGACAATTCTTAGAATTTAATTTCAGCCAACATGAGTTCTGAACCCCTATCGTCGTTGTCAGCCACCATGCATATTTCAATGGATTTACCTTTTATCTTGCGAATGCACACAGACTCAACTTTTGAAATTTTGTTTGATTCTTTAAAGGGAATTTCAATAAATTCAATGGTAGCAGAAGGATCTGCTGCTGAAAAATCAATAATACCAATATAGCTACCAAGCACATCACCATCAGCAATCCAGTCGGTTGTATTTTCAGCTGATGCGGTAAAAATTGCGGCTTTGGTTTCAGGCATCAAACATGCCCCTGAAAAGCCACAATGAATACCACGTACTGATGGCAACTGAAATGCAAGCACTGAAACTTCAGGCAAGTCACCTGACGAAAGAAATTTTTCAAATTGATTCAACTTAACAACATACACTTTATTACTTGCCCTGTTGAAAAGATGCAGTTCATCAGCCGTGCAGAAAGCGGCTTCTATATTGAGTTCATCACCCGTTAGGGCAACAAGTTTTTCATAAAATAAAACCAGTGAAATGGTGTCTGAATTATTTGGATCATCTAAGTCAACGCGTTTCAAAATATCTCTGACCGGACTCTTAGAACCAGATCCAAAAATATAAAGATCAAATGGCGGTGTATGATGTACCGGTGTCATGGCTTCAAAATCTGGCTTAATCTTTTTGGGCAGCGTATCATTTACAGCAGCACTGTCAGCATAAATTGCAATCTTTTTCTGAATGATAAATTCATCATTGAGTTGGAATAAAAATGGAGAATTGTCACCTGTGATATAATAAAAACCACCAACGTGCTCAATGCCTGAGGCGCCCGGAATTTCAGGCAGAGAAATGATTTTTTGGATAACAATATTCAAATGATCTTTTGCAAATGATGATTGACTTAAAAACAGAAACAAGAAAATCGTGAAGCAAAAATTAAACAGCATCAATTTCTTGATCATGCATCAAATATAACGAGGATTTGAAAGTATCAGTATGATATCCGGATTTGAGGTGGATTATTTCTTTTTCTTTGACATCGATATCCAATACGGCAGAATTTTTTCCTGAAGTTTTTATAAATACTTTATATGTGCCCGGAATTAATTCAACAAAAGTTGATTTACCATTTGAAATGGCAGATTTTTTTTCACCATTGATCATGACCATAAAGGGATAAACTGCAGCGCTCAGATTTTTTTCTCGTTTCACCAAAATACCCGATTTTAGTGTCAAGTTGGGCAAATAATCCCGTTCACCGGATGTAGTTAAATTCACTATAACCACTACAATGAGCATGGGCAACATTAAAACTAAAACGGTAAGTAGCGCTACAAGTTTTAAGGGGAATTTATTATCAGATCCCGTAAGTAAATCAATAAAAAACAGGGCCGGTTGCACCTGCATAAAGGTGGTGACCAGCCCTGTAACTAACGCGAGTAATGCGTATGTAATAGAGATTTTTTTCAGCATGCTTTTACTGCAGCAATGCACTTGTCATAATCAGGTTCGTTGGCAATATCCTGAACCTGTTCTGCATATTGAATTGTGCCGTTAGCGTCAACCACAATCACCACGCGGGAATTCAAATCACACAATTTTCCGCTGGTAATTCTCAAACCGTAATCAATTCCAAATTGTCCGGTGGCAAAATCAGAAAGATTAATCACATTTTCAAGACCCTCAGCGCCGCAAAAACGCTTCATTGCAAACGGAAGATCTCGTGAAATACAAAGCACTTTTGTATTTGGTAATTCTGAAGCAATTTTATTGAACTGTCTCACAGACATGGCGCAGGTGCCGGTGTCAATACTTGGAAAAATATTAAGCACTAATTTGTTGCCGGTAAATTCATCCAGTGTGGCTTTGCTTAAATCTGTTTTTACCAATGAAAAATTTTTAGCTTTTGAACCTGTTGCCGGAATGTTTCCGCTCGTTGTTACAGGCTCTCCCTTTAATGATATTGTTGCCATAAGTGTTTTAAATATGGCGTAAATATACAGGTTTTATGAGACAGATCAGCGTTAGTCATGATGTTACATGGTTACAGGTTGCGCCCTTTGTCTGCGCGGAGTTTTTGATTTGCCTCCCTGTCAAAAGCGGATCATCCAATTAACAGGATGAAATCCTTTGTGTTAAAAAACAAATTGAATATCAGAATGAAAGAAAGTTTTATTACATTCGGCACTTCTCTCAAAAACTTGTTCCTGTGGTTAGAAAAAATATCCTCACAGAAATAGCAGCGCTCGAACGTCCGCTCAGTGCGTACGACCTGTATAAAATGCTCTCACGTGATGCCTATGTTTTGGTTTATATGGGTGTGTTTGATGATGTGCTGACTTCTATCCTCATGGATCTCAATGACGCAGGTAAATTTGAAATGAAATCTAACCGCAAGAAAATTTCTTTTTTAATTGCTGAATGTTTTCAAAATATCGTTCGACATGCTAATCAAGAATCTAAAGACGCTGTTGGATACGACATTCCTGAAATGTTTTTACTGCGCAATCACAACCATGTTCACCATTTAGTTACTACCAATATTGTGCGTAATGCTGACCGTGACCGCTTAGCAAAGAATATTGATCACTTGAAATCATTGTCAAAAGATGAATTAAAAGAATTATACCTGCAAGTTTTTACCGGCACTGGTCATTCTGAAAAAGGCGGCGCAGGTTTAGGACTTATTGAAATGGCGCGCAAATCAGGTACCGCCCCAACGTATTTGTTTGATTCTTTAGGGGCTGATTTATCAAACTTCTTTTTTCAAGTAAATGCACTACCATCTAACTTTGCGGGTCCGGTTACTGAAAAAGAAACCAGCATTGCACCTGCTCAGAAAATTTATGAAATTCTCTCTCGTCAAAAAATAGTGCTTTTGCAAAAAGGTGATTTCACGAAAGAATCTATTTTACCACTCATTCAGTTATTTGAAAACAATCTGCATTTAAAAGCTGAAGATGCAGTGGTAATGAAAAAGGTGATCACCCTATTGATGGAAATGCTTGAAAACATCAATGAACACGCAAAAGAGATGAACGGTTCAAGAGAAGGAGTTTTCTATGTGGCTGAAAAAACTCCGGGCAAATATGAAATCAATACAGGTAATTTTATTCCGGTTAGTCAGAGTATCATTTTAAAAGAGCGCCTTGAATCTATTGCCAAACTGACTGAAGGAAAAGGAAGACGCAATTATGAAAAGCAATTGCAAAAATTATCTGACGGAGAAAAATTCAAACCGGGTCAAGGGCTCATTGAAATTTGTAAAAACAGCACCGGCAAATTGGCATTTGATTTCAGACCAATTGGTCACTCTCTTTCTTATTTCTCACTGAAGGTTCAGATGTAATTCCGATTTTTACTGGCTAATTACAGCTGGTTTTGAGATTACTCTTCTGCAATACGTCTGTCTAAAATTTCTCTGATCTCAGCTTGCGCTTTTGTGAAGCGTTGATTGGTTAGCAGATTAAACAAGTCTTCACTCCAATAATAAACTGATTCAACATCAAATGTTTGCTGGCCACCATTTCCGGTATTGTCATAACCTCCGTAGATGATTGCATTGTTTTCAAAATAGAGATAATCACCTCCGCCTGAATCATTCGGCACTTCTTGTCTGAATTGTAAATCTTCGTAATCAAACAATTTGAATCCTTCAGTTTCTTTAAAAGCTTCACCCAAACATACGGTTAATTTTTTTCTGACTGCACGCCGTTTGTCAAGATTGAGATTGGGAATGCGCGGCCCGGTGTAAAACGCTTGATCAGGGCGCGCTTCAGGAATGTCCCATGCTTCATAGTTTTTATACGACGCGTAAAACAGTGCAATTTTTCTTGTCACTGCATTCATTTTTTCCACCGGAATTTTTTGAAGCAATTCAGTCAGAATTTTTGTCTCTTCATTTTTATCAGATGAAAATCCAAACCATTCAGTGATAAAATCCCCAAGTTGAACTTCAGTTACATTCACCCAGTTTGTTCGGCGTATGGTGTAATTGTCAAGCAATTCAACACTACAAGGGCGACCGAGAAATTTAGTATGCCAGGTTTGGAGGATCATTTTATTTGAGCGTGTGAAGGTAAAAATACAGAAACCCATCAAACCAGAATGAAATAAGGTTCCAAAATTCCTCTAAAATTCCCCTATCTTTGCGCAATTATTCCATTAATTACATGAGCAAGCAAAAATACACAGTTACGGCGGCATTGCCTTATGCCAATGGTCCTCTTCACTTGGGTCATATTGCGGGGGTTTATTTACCTGCAGATATTTTTGTGCGGTTCATGCGCATGAAAAAGGAAGATATTGTTTTTGTTTGCGGAAGTGATGAGCATGGCGCAGCAATTACCCTGCGTGCCAAAAAAGAAAACAGCACACCAAAAGAAATCGTGGATAAATATCACGCCATAAACAAAAAGGCTTTTGAAGATTTTCAAATTTCTTTTGATATCTACTCACGCACGTCAAATCAAATTCATCACGAAACAGCGCAAGACTATTTTAAAAAATTAAACGCGAATGGTAGTTTTGTTGAGAAGACCACTGAACAATATTATGACACGGAGTTCAACCAATTTTTAGCTGACCGGTATATTATTGGAACTTGTCCAAAATGTGCAAATGAAAATGCTTATGGTGATCAGTGTGAAAAATGTGGTACCGCGCTGAGTCCTACAGATCTTATTAATCCGGTGTCAACCCTCAGTGGAAAAAGACCGGAGTTAAAGGAGACATCACATTGGTTTTTACCAATGGAACGGCATCAGGACTGGCTTAGATATTATTTGAGAGATGGGAAATTGAATGGACAGCGACATCATTTTCCAAATGAATGGAGGAAACAAGTAATTGGACAATGTATGAGTTGGATTGACGGTGGTTTGCACCCACGCGCCATGACCCGTGATTTGGATTGGGGCGTAAAAGTTCCTCTGCCAAATGCTGAAGGCAAAGTGCTATACGTATGGTTAGACGCACCTATTGGTTACATTTCAGCCACAAAAGAATGGGCAAAAGAGCAAAATAAAAAATGGGAAGATTATTGGACAGGCAATACCAAGCTCATTCATTTTATTGGCAAAGACAATATTGTTTTTCACGCTATCATTTTTCCAATTCTTTTAAAAGAGCACGGTGATTTTATTTTGCCTGACAACGTACCGGCTTACGAATTTCTGAATTTAGAAGGAGATAAATTTTCAACATCAAGAAACTGGGCAGTGTGGCTGCATGAATTTCTTGCTGAAAATCCTGACAAAACTGATGAGCTGAAATATACACTCACATGCATAGCTCCAGAAAGTAAAGACAGCGAGTTTACTTGGAAAGAATATCAGGCCAGAGTAAATAATGAATTAGCAGACATACTTGGAAACTTTGTGAATCGTGCTTTGGTGCTCACCAATAAATATTTTCAGGGTGTAGTTCCTGAGCGCGGAGAGTTGCATGATATAGATAAAGAAGTAATAAAAGACTTATCTGCTTTTCCGGATAAGTTAAATGATTTGATTACGCGTTATCGTTTGCGTGATGCGCAGGCTGAAGCAATGAATCTAGCACGATTGGGTAATAAATATCTGGCTGATACGGAACCGTGGAAATTAGCAAAAACAGATTTATCACGTGTAAAAACTATTCTGAATATTGCACTTCAAATTACGGCAAATTTAACCTTGGCTTTTGCTCCGTTCTTACCAAAAAAATCTGAACGCATAGCACACTTTCTGAATATTGGCGAACTAGATTGGTCAGTTGCAGGAAGCGCTGAACTATTGGCGAATGGGCATGTATTGAATCTGCCGGAAATTTTAGTAGAAAAAGTAGAAGATGTTTTTGTTGAGGCACAGGTGGCTAAGTTGAATGCGTCAAAAGAAAATAATACCAAATCAGATTTTGCTCAACAGAAAACGGATATCTCATTTGATGATTTTATGAAAATGGATATTCGTGTGGGTAAGATAATTGCAGCAGAGCGAGTACCAAAAGCAGATAAACTTTTAAAACTCACCGTTGATACTGGACTTGATCAGCGCACAGTTGTTTCAGGCATTGCTGAACATTATGCCCCTGAAGATGTTATTGGAAAACGAGTAAGTCTGTTATTGAATCTTGCGCCGCGTAAAATTCGCGGAGTTGAATCACAGGGCATGATTTTAATGGCAGAAAATAAAGAAGGAAAATTAAGTTTCTTATCTCCGGAAGATGGATTTGATGCGGGGTGTGAGGTGAGATAAAATATCCTCCCTCTCGTTCCCCCTCCCTTTGGAGGGGTGTCAATGTTTCCCCCTTTGGAGGGGGATTAAGGGGGAGGAAAGAAAGCGAAAACAAAAAAAATACCATGTCATCAGAAAATAAAAATTACTGCATCAGCTTAACGGCATACAACCGAATAAAAACTGCAACGGCTCATGTTGGTGTATTGGGTATAGGAGGAGAAAATCCTATTCGCGTGCAATCTATGGCAACTACAGACACCATGAACACCACGGCAAGTGTTGCGCAAGCCATACGCATGATTGAAGCAGGTTGTGAATTGGTGCGTTTCACGGCGCCATCCATGAATGAGGCGGAAAATCTGAAAAATATTCGGGCTGAATTAAATTCAAAAGGATATGATACTCCTTTGGTTGCAGATATTCACTTCACGCCCAATGCGGCAGAAGAAGCTGCCTTGCACGTTGAAAAAATTCGTGTGAACCCGGGGAATTATGTTGACAAAAAGAAATTTGAAAACATTGAATACACAGATGAATCTTATGCTGAAGAATTAAAAAAAATCAGAGAGAAATTTACTCCACTCGTTTTGTTGTGTAAAGAAAAAAACAGAGCCATGCGCATTGGTACAAATCATGGTTCACTTTCTGATCGCATCATGAGTCGCTATGGTGATTCGCCGCTGGGTATGGTAGAATCTGCGCTTGAGTTTGTACAGATTTGTGAAGATAATGCATTTTACAACTTGGTTATTTCCATGAAATCAAGTAACCCGCAAGTTATGGTGCAAGCGTATCGTTTATTAGTTGCTCGTATGCTTGATCGTGGACGGGTTTATCCATTACATTTAGGCGTTACTGAAGCAGGTGAGGGAGAAGATGGTAGAATAAAATCAGCGGTAGGTATTGGAACTTTACTTGAAGACGGAATTGGTGACACCATTCGCGTGTCGCTGACTGAAGAACCTGAGTTTGAAATTCCGGTAGCGCGTGCTTTGGCAGATAGGTACGCAAAACGAGATGACCATGATGAAATTGCAGAAATCAATTTTGATTTGCCTTATAACCCTTTTGAATACGAACGAAGAAAAACAAATCCACAAATCAATATTGGAGGCAAACATGTGCCCATTGTAATAGCCTCACTGGCACATCAGACTGAGTTACGACCTGCTCAATTATTTCCTTTTGGGTATATCTACAATCAAGTGGATGATAAATGGACAATCAAAGATCAGGCGGTGGACTACATTTATACCGGCAGCATGATTCCTGAATTTGAATTGCCGGGCACGCTGGGAGTATTGTGTAATGCATCAGTTTGGGAACCGCGGAATCAAGTGTATCCGGTGTTCAATTGGGTTGATTATTTTTTATCGGATCTCAAATCTGATCAGCTGAATTTTGTGCGCGTGAGTGCGGCTGATTTGGGTGCGGTAAAAAAATTAAAATCATTACCTGAGTCTGAAAAAATTGTGCTCTTGCTGTATTCATCAAACAAACATTGGATGCCTGAAATGCGGAGATTTTTTGTTGAGATGATGCACCAGCAAGTTACTTTTCCTGTTGTGATGAACAGAGCGTATATTGGGTTGGACGATCAGCGATTCCAACTTTTTTCAGCTACTGATATGGGTGGTTTATTGTTAGACGGAATGGGCGATGGGGTATTCATTGAAACGGAAAGATGTTCAACGCCACAGTTAACAACATCCACGGCTTTTGGAATTTTACAAGCAACCCGCACGCGTATTTCAAAAACTGAATATATTTCATGTCCTTCATGCGGGCGTACCTTATTTGATTTGCAAGAGACAACCGCTAAGATCAGATCTAAAACAAGTCATTTGAAAGGCTTGAAAATTGGTGTCATGGGTTGTATTGTAAACGGACCCGGAGAGATGGCAGATGCTGATTATGGTTACGTTGGTGTGGGTAAGGGAAAAATTAACCTCTACAAACAAAAAACAGTAATCAAAAAAAGCATCAATGAAGACGACGCCGTCACTGAGCTCATCAACCTGATCAAAGAATATGGTGACTGGGTTGAACCGACCGTTTAAGTAATACATTCTTTTTGTATTAGCATTTCATCACACACATCTGCATTAAAAAACTATTTTTGTAATCATTGATTTTTCTTACTGATGAAAAAAACTTGCGTACTTCTTATTAATCTTGGAACACCGGATAGCCCAAAAACTTCAGATGTAAGAAAGTATTTGCGAGAGTTTTTAAATGATCCAAGAGTGATTGATATTAATCCGGTGGGTCGTTATATTTTAGTGAACGGAATCATTGCTCCTTTTCGTGCGCCAAAATCTGCAAAAGTGTATCAGCAATTATGGAACATGTGGGGAGGAAAATCTCCCTTGTTAACCTATGGTGAAAAATTGCGTGAGCTGGTACAGCAAAAATTAGCTGCGCAAAATGTTACGGTAGAATTTGCCATGCGTTATCAAAATCCATCATTAGATTCTGTGTTGGAACGCATACAAAAGGAGCAATATGATCGTATTGTAATTTTCCCGCTCTTTCCACATAACGCCAGCTCAACCAGTGGATCAGCGATTGAAAAGGCGGTGAACATTATTTCATCTTGGTGGGTGGTACCAGAGATAAAAATTATTGCAGAGTATTTTAATCATCCTTCTTACATCAATGCTTTTGTTGATAGAGCGAAACAGTATAACGTAAAAGATTACGATCATGTGCTTTTCAGTTATCATGGATTGCCTGAAAGGCATATAGAAAAAAGTCATCCGGGATTAACTTGTGCACAATGCAATTGCGATAAAGCGTTTAATGATGAACAGCCTTTGTGTTACCGCAACGAGTGTTATGAAACCTCTCGTTTGATTGCTGATAAATTGAACATAGCGAAAGATCATTTTACCATAGTGTTTCAATCTCGGCTGGGTAAAACACCGTGGTTAAAACCATATGCTGATCAAGAAGTGGAAAAACTGGCAAAATCAGGAGCAAAAAAATTGCTCGTATTTTCGCCCGCATTTATAGCTGATTGTCTTGAAACATCTATTGAAATAGGAGTAGAATATCAGCACTTGTTTACAGAAAATGGCGGAGAAAAAGTGCAATTAGTAGAAAGTCTCAACGATTCACCTTTATGGGTTGATACCGTGTGTGAGTTGGCAATGAAAGTGTAAATGAAATTCAACTAAAGTTTCAACTTATCCAGAACGTAACGCAGAGGAGGATTAAAATTCTGCTTTCTTTGGAGTTCGAGGAAATGGAATCACATCACGGATATTTGTCATACCTGTTACAAACATCACCATGCGTTCAAAACCTAAACCAAAACCTGCATGCGGCACGGTTCCAAATTTTCTGGTTTCCAAATACCACCAAATTTCATGTTCAGGAATATTGAATGCTTTGCATTTTTCAAGAAGTACATCATACCGTTCTTCTCTTTGTGATCCACCAATAATTTCGCCAATGCCGGGGAAAAGAATATCCATGGCAGCTACGGTTTTTCCATCTTCATTTTGCCGCATATAAAATGCCTTGAACGATGCAGGATATCCGGTGATAATCACTGGTTTTTTAAATTCCTTTTCAACCAGATACCGTTCATGTTCTGATTGTAAATCTGTTCCCCACTCAACGGGATATTTGAATTTTTTCTTTTTATACGGTGTAGAATTTTTCAGCACATCAATTGCCTCAGTATAAGTCAACCGTTGAAAATCATTGTTGATGACAAACTGAAGCCTATCCAATAAACCAAGCTCATTGCGTTCAGCTTGAGGTTTTGTCTGTTCTTCCTGCGCTTCACGATCATGAAGAAATTTGAGATCATCGGCATTATTTTCCATCACATAACGGCAGATGTACCTGAGAAAATCTTCAGCCAAATCCATGTTGTCATGAATATCATTAAACGCCACTTCAGGTTCAATCATCCAAAATTCAGCAAGGTGTCTGGCGGTATTAGAATTTTCAGCGCGAAACGTTGGACCAAACGTGTACACTTTACTCAGCGCAAGGGCGGCAAGTTCAGCTTCTAATTGCCCTGAGACGGTGAGATTGGTTTCTTTACCAAAAAAATCTTCTTCATAATTCACTTTACCCTCTTCTGTCAGCGGCGGATTTTTGGGATCAAGAATAGAAACCCGGAACATTTCACCTGCTCCCTCAGCATCAGAACCGGTGATGATTGGGGTATGAATATAATAGTAACCACGATCATTAAAATATTTGTGAATAGCAAACGCTACCGAATGTCTAACTCTGAAAACAGCTCCAAATAAATTTGTTCTAAATCGCAAGTGAGCTTGTTCACGCAAAAACTCAAGGCTGTGTTTTTTTGGTTGCATCACGGTTTTACTTATCTCTTCAGGATCAGCATCACCAAGGATTTCAATTTGTTCAACTGCAATTTCAACTTTTTGACCGGCACCTTGTGAGGCAATTAATTTACCATTGATACTCAGCGCAGCGCCTGTCGTTATGCGCTTTAACAGTGCCTCATCAAATTTTTCAAAATCAACCACTGCCTGAATGGTATGTATAGTTGAGCCGTCACTCAGTTGAATGAAGCGATTACTGCGGAATGCCTTTACCCATCCTTTTACCAGAATATCTTGACCTTGTGGCTCAGTCTTCAATGCTGAAACTATTTCAGTACGTTTCATCTTTTTAAATCTTTAATTTTTATTTTGGATACCTGTGTTGATCAATTTGCTAAATCATGAACATCAGCATGGCATTGTAAATTGCAGGGATTTATTCAAAACCTTATTTACGCGCGCAAAAGTACAATTTTTTTCGTGTAATCTATGACTGCTCAGTAAGCTTGCGTGTTGTTTTAGGAAGTATTCGTATTTTTGAGCGTGTCCACAAACCATAAGACCTCACGGCAGCAAATCATGTTCGCGCTTTTAGCGGCGGGAATATCGTTCTGTGTTCTTGCCTTTTTTTATCATGAGGTTTTGTTTCATCCTAACGATTATGTTTTTGCACCTAATGGTGACGGTATAAAAAATTATTACGCATACCTATTTCATGCGCGTTATGATGAATCATTCTGGCAATTTGGCGGCATGAACTATCCCTATTATGAGCACATGGTTTATACAGACGGGCATCCGCTTTTGTCATGGTTGATTCATATCACGGGTTTTTCTGATTATGGTATTGGAATTTTGAATCTTGCCATGCTTTTATCATTCCCTTTGTGTACATTTTTTTTATTGAGAATTTTTAGACATTACGGGGTTGAAACTATGTGGGCAATTGCGGCTTCAATCATTATTACATTTTTGTCTCCACAGGTTTATCGTATGACCGGGCATTTGTCTCTGGCATACGTTTTTGCTATTCCTGGCATGTGGTGGTTGCTGATTCAGGCTATAAAAAAACAAAGCTTTTTATGGTCATTTGGTATTGCTCTTTACCTGATGGTGTTCTTCTTTACACATCCTTATCTGGGAATGATATTGGCTTTTTTAAGCATATTTTATTGGCTGACCGCTACCGTGTTAAACAAAAAAAGCTGGAAGAAAAATTGTTTGCATGTGTTGGTTCAGGTTATTCTGCCTTTACTAATTTTTCAAGTGTTGGTTGCCATCACTGATACACATGAAAACCGCTTGGGTGAACCTGCCGGATTTTTTAATTATTACGCCAGTTGGAAATCTGTTTTTGTTCCGCATGATGGTCCATTGGCATTTCTTGCAAGAGATTTAAAGGTGAATATCGGAAATTGGGAATCATGGAATTATGTTGGATTTTTTTCTGTGATTTTTGGATGGATTATTCTCATCTATGTATTGCGTAAAAGAAAAGAGTTTGATTTGAAAAATTTGATTCGTAAAGAGATTGCGGTATTTATGATTGCAGCTTGGCTGATTTTACTTTTCGCATTTTGTTTTCCGTTGAAATATTCTTTTTTGAGAGACGTGGTTGACCTGTTTGGTCCCTTGAAACAATTCAGGGTGCTGGGTAGGTTTGCCTGGGTATTTTATTATGTATTTACAGTGTTTTTGGTGGTGAGTATGCATCAAATTTATCGGCGTGAAAAGAAAAAAATCGTGTATCCAATAGTTTTTTATGGAGGAATGTTGTTTGGCATTTTTGAATTTTATCCCGTGCATACAATGTTGTCAAACGTGGTGAGTCAATCTAAAAATGTGTTTCATCAAAATGAACTGACAGATGAAATGAATGACTTAATTGGGTTTGTTAAGCAAGAAAAATTTGATGCGATTTTGTTCTTACCTTTTCAACACATGTCCAGTGAAAATATCATGTTGCTGGGAACAGAACAAGGAAATTATGATGCCTTTTTACTGAGTTATCATACCGGCTTGCCCCTCATGAATGCGGTTACCTCGCGCATGTCAATGACAGAAGCAATAAAATTCAATAATTTTTTCTCGCCTGAATTTATTGGAAAAGAGTTGTGTTATGATTTACCAGAAGATGTCAAAATAGCCATAGTGAAAAATCAAGACGGTATTAAATACGATGAGAGACGATTAGTTCATTCATCAAAAAAAATATTTGAGAATGGACATTTTAAAGTTTTTGAATATAACAACGAGGCATGGAATACACGGTATTATTTTGATGAATTGACAGAAGCTGATCAGCTGGCAAATGTTGATGTTGGAATGAATTGGAGAGCAGACACAAATGCCGTGTGGTTCACCTACGAGTCGTTTGATGCAGAACAAGGAGAAAATTTTGCAGGCGGCGGTGCCATGCACAAAACAAAAGGCGGTTATGATGTAGTGTATGAATTGCCGGTAGCTAATTTGGACAGTGGAATGTATACCGTGAGTTTTTGGTATTATCTGGGAGTTGACCGACCTGATGTACTTGCCGTTGCTGAGCAAGATTCAATAGGAGATCGTAAAGGGCTCTGGTTTGATACCTTTGAGGTTTCACAATCAACTTTTATTGTAAATAATTGGTGTTTCGTTTCCATGGATTTTTACGTATCACCGGATATTGAAAAATTAAATTTGCTTATAACCGGAAATGGTAATGGAGAACCCTTTTACCTTGATGAGTTGCTGATCTATAAATCCGCTCAAGCTGATTTGTTTAGATATACCACATTAGACGGGGTTGATTACATTGTAATGAATAATTATTGGGTTCGGAGGGATATGTTTTCTCAGCCTCCTAAATAGCGGGCTTTTTAGGCACGAGCGAGACGCTCGCACAGGCAGGCCTGTGTTTTTTCCAAGCGACTCGCGTTTGCGGAGTTGGAAGGGCGTGCAAGATGTTAACGTCGGTAGGAGCTTCCGGTTTACATTTTCGTTTATTGTATGTGTGGATTTATGTCACCCCTTTGGGGTTAGTATCATTTCACCCCTTCGGGGTTAGTATCATTTCACCCCTTTGGGGTTAGTATCATTTCACCCCTTCGGGGTTAGTATCATTTCACCCCTTCGGGGTTAGTATTTCTTTATTGCTGTTCGGCTTACAATGTTAAATGTTGATTATAAACTACAGACTATTTTTTTCCGGGTTTTAGGGCAGCAGTTACAAGGTCGTATAAAAAGGACTGTACCATTTTATCCTTTTTTACTTTTTTGGTGTCAGTGAGTGAAGGCAAATGTTCTGAAAAAAACCGTTGGTAATGTGCCATTTCAATGATGGTGGTTGCCAGTGATCGGGGATAGTTGTATTTTTTATTACAGGCTTGAATCATTTCAGCTAATTGTGCCACAACATCTTTATAAGGTTTAAAAAACTGAAGTTCGTTGTCTTCATCAACGTGGTGCGTGAGGTAGGCCTTGCTGCCCTCTGCGATTACAACTTGGTGCAAAGTGCTTTCGTTGACGTGCGTTGTTGTTTTGTCGTCTTGCACTTCTGTTGAAAGTAAATCAATCACCTTTTTGAGCCGAACAAAGGGGTCGCTGAGGTTGTTAGTGCTAAAGCGTATTTGAATATACAACCAATTCCAGTACCAAGAAATTAAATAGAGCAAGAGCCGGTGCTTGTTTTCAAAATATCGGTAAATGCCGGCTTCTGTTGTGCTGATTTGGTTGGCCAGTTTTTTAAAGGTGAACGCTTCAAATCCTTGTTGGTGAATCATTTCTATACTGTGGGATATGATTTTTCTACCAAGATCTGAATCTTCGGGGTTCTTGATGTAAAGGTCTGAGTTGAGCTCAAAATGAATGCGCATAAATAAAAGTGATAATGAAAGCACAAATATATAAATAAATATTAACACAATCAATAAAGATAGTAAAACTATCATTTCTATCTTTGTATAAAATGGCAACCGATAAATTGTATGAATGCAGATAAAGAGATTAAACCTTCAGCCGCACAAAGATTCTGGCTATTACTCAAGCCTGATAAAGGAGAGATTACTAATCTGTACATCTATGCCATCTTCAATGGTCTGATCTATTTGGCTTTGCCTTTAGGTATTCAGTCAATCATCAATTTTATTCAAGGTGGACAAATCAGCAGCGCGTGGGTACTTATGGTTACTATTGTTTTGGTGGCTATTATTATCTCAGGCATCATTACGATATTTCAGATGCGCATCACTGAAAATCTTCAGCAGAAAGTATTTTCACGTTCAGCGTTTGAATTTGCCTTCAGGCTTCCCCGTATTTCTGAAGCTATTAAAAGCAAATTGTATCTGCCTGAATTGTCTAATCGTTTTTTTGAAACTATTGCTATTCAAAAGGGATTACCCAAACTCTTAATCAGTTTCACCTCTTCTATTGTACAAATTGTGTTTGGTTTAGCTGTACTCGCATTTTACCATCCGTTTTTTATTTTGTTTATTGTATTCAGTTTTTTTGTGGTTTATATTTTATTCAGATTTACGGTCAAACCCGGACTGAAAACCAGTCTTGAAGAATCATCTCATAAATACAAACTAATCTTTTGGCTGCAAGAAATTGCCCGATCTGCCAATTCATTTAAGTCTGCCGGATTCTCTGATCTCCCCATGACAAAAACAAATAAACATGTGGCTGATTATCTTGATGCTCGTGAAAGACATTATCAAATTCTTGTTAGGCAATACAGACAGCTCATTCTTTTCAAAGTGCTTATTGCAGCGGGTTTATTGGCTGTAGGTGGATTTTTAGTAATTCAACAGCAAATGAATATTGGACAGTTTGTGGCCGCTGAAATTATCATTTTACTCATGATGTCATCAGTAGAAAAATTAATTCTAAACATGAGTTCAATCTATGATGTGCTTACGGCGCTTGAAAAAATTGGTCATGTTACTGACCTTGAGTTGGAAGGTGAACGAGGTTCATTAGACATGAATTTGTGCACCGACAGTGGGATTGAAATTCATTTTGAAAATTTTGAATTATTGAAGCTGGATAGTACGGCTAATCCGTTACATATTTCAGCGTTGCATATTAGGCCCGGACAAAAGCTTCTCATTGGCGGTGAAGATGAAGATAATAGAGAATTATTATTCAAAATTCTGGCCGGCAATTCTGATCATTATCAAGGATTGCTGACTTATTGTGGCTTGGCATTGAAAACCATTTCTTTTGAAAAGTTAAAAATGCATGTAGGGGTTTATGATGAACATGAGACCTTGTTTGACGGAACTGTGCTTGAAAACATTGCATTGGGCAGAGAAAATATTGGATTAAAAGAGGTGATTAACGCCGCGCGCGCTGTGCGGTTAGATGGTATCATTCAATCACGAAATGATGGTTACAACACAAAAATTACCGCTAATTGCAATGAGTTTTCATTGTCTACACGCAAAAAAATTCTCCTCGCTCGGGCTATTGTTCATCGCCCAAATCTGCTTGCAGTTGATTTTAATAGATTACCGGAAGATCCGGAATTGAGGAAAAAATTGGCTGACATGCTTAATCACCTGAAAGATTGCACGCTCATTGCCATTGCGTCTGATGCAAATCTCATCACCGGAAAAAAAGTGATGGTGGATACACAAAACGGAAAGACGGAAGAAAAAATTTAATTGAATGAACTATGCTGAATATATCTTCAAATAAAATTGAGACTAAAATAAAAGTTGGAAATTACACTGCATTGACAAATGTTTTGCTCAGAAAAAAAGAGCGCGCCTTGTTGAGAATGTTATATATAATTTCTGCTGTATTGCTCATTGTGATATTTCTTCCATGGACACAAAATATTCGTTCAAACGGAAATGTTATTGCCTTGAAACCTGAGCAGAGACCGCAAACTATTCACTCGGTTATTGGTGGACGAATTGAGAAGTGGTATGTGCAAGAAGGCCAATTTGTAAACAAAGGGGATACCATCATGTATATTTCAGAAGTAAAGTCAGAATATTTTGATACTTTATTATTGGAGCGTACGCAAGATCAGATTGACTATAAAGAGCAAGGCGTAATAAGTTACGACAATAAAATTGAGGCACTAAAACAACAATTAGATGCCTTGCAGCGCACCAGTCAATTAAAACAAGAGCAAGCAAAAAACAAGTACAAACAAGCCAAGCTTAAGGTGAGTAGTGACAGTATTAAATATCAGGCGGCAGAAGTGAAGTATATGACTGCAGAAGAACAATACAAGCGATTTGTGAAACTCTATGAAGATGGAATAAAATCATTAACAGATGTTGAGAACAGAAATTTGGTGATGCAGAATGCCATGGCAGAAGTTATTTCGGCAGAAAACCAATTGCTCACAAGTCAAAATGAACTCATCAATGCTGAGGTGGAATTGTTTACCGTACGTGCCAACTATGAGTATGAAATTTATAAAACAGAGTCTGAAATAAATTCTGCATTATACAATAAGTTAGATGCTTCAGCGCAAGTTGTGAAATCAGAAAATGAGTTTCAAAATTATCAGGTGAGACAGCAATACTATTATATCACAGCGCCGCAAGATGGATATATAACACGCGCAATTCAATCAGGTATTGGTGAAATTGTTAAGGAAGGAACGCCCTTGGCTAGCATCATGCCGGCATCGTATGATCTTGCTGTTGAAACGTATGTGCGTCCAATGGATTTGCCTTTGGTTGAGAAGGGACAAAAAGTACGAATACAATTTGACGGGTGGCCATCCATTGTATTTTCAGGCTGGCCAAATTCTAGCTACGGAACTTTTGGAGGGGTGATTTACGCGGTTGATAATTTTGTAAGTGAGAACGGAAATTATAGGGTACTAGTTGTGCCTGACCCCGATGATATAGCATGGCCTCCTGCCTTACGCCCCGGATCAGGTGCAGTGAGTATGATGCTCCTCAAAGATGTGCCTGTATGGTATGAGATATGGAGAAAAATTAATGGATTTCCACCGGATTATTATAAAAGTTCTGAGAACATAAAACAAGAAAAAAAATAAGGCTCACCGGCTTGAAAAATCTACTATGAAAATGATACGAATATATGGTTTATTGATGCTCTTAATCTACATGCAACACGCTTCATTTGCGAATATTGACAGCAATATGGTTATGCATTTTGAAGATTACATTGGGATAATAAAAAATCATCATCCAATGGCACGTCGGGCTGAGTTGAAAGTTGAAATTGCTGAGCGGCAATATGCTTCAGCAAAAGGGAGTTTTGATCCTGAAATCAACTCAAGCATGTCACAAAAAATTTATGAGGGAACAGAGTATTATAAGCTATTTGGTACTTCACTGAAAGTGCCTGCCTGGTTTGGAATTGAAGTGTATACCGGTATTGATATGAGTGCAGGAACCTATCTGAATCCTGAACGAAATTTACCGGAAAATGGATTGTATTATGCCGGTATTTCGTTGCCCTTAGGTCAAGATTTATTCATTGATTATCGCATGTTTGAATTGAAGAAAGCAGATATTTATTTGCAGGCTAGTTTATATGAAAAACAAGTTTTAATGAATGAATTGTTGATGGATGCATCGGTAGTATATTGGAATTGGTTCAAGGCGTACAATGCGTTAAAGGTGTATGAAGAAATATACGCTACTGCAAGCATCCGTTTTGATGCAATAAAAAAATCTGCATTGGGGGGTGATCGTCCATTCATTGATACCGTTGAGGCACACATCAATTTGCAAAATCGCTACATGGGTATGCTCACAGCGCGCAATGATTATGAGAATAAAACCAAACAAGCGGCTACCTACCTCTGGGCTGAAGGAATAGTGCCACTTGAAATTACTGAAAAACTTTCTCCTCCATTCTATGAAAACATCAAGGTGTGCCTGTTTGAACCTGATGCAATGTCTGCCGGAGATAGTTTGATTTTGAATCATCCAAAAATTAAAATGAATGATAACAAACTGGATTATCTTGCTTTAGAAAAACGATACAGACAAGAGCAACTCAAGCCACAAATTGATCTTAAATACAATTTTATTACAGAGCCCTTTAGCGCCGGCACATCTTCTGCATCATTCAATAATTACACGTGGGGATTTGAATTTTCTACGCCCATTTTTTTAATGGATGAGCGCAATGCATTAAAAGTTACCAAGCTGCAAATGGAAGATAATATGCTGGCCGGATCTCTATTGCTGGCTGATTTAACGTATAAAAATTTCATGGCAGCAAACAATTGGAAAAATAGCGCTGACCAGTTAATCGTTTGGCAAGGCGTAGCTAAAAATTATCTTGAACTTTTTGAAGCTGAAATGGCTCTTTTCAATGCTGGTGAAAGTTCTATTTTTATGATCAACTCACGTGAAATGGACAGAATAAATGCTCTTTTAAAATGGATTGATCTGATTGTGCAAAATCAATTAGCCGCGCAGCAATATGATTATTCGCTTGGCTTGATGGGGTCAAAGTAAGTGTTGGTAAATCACGATAGCTTGGATGTGTGAGTCTCATGAAATCTACTGAAATTGGATAATCCATTTTCTACTGGTTAACCGGGTGTGTGTTTTATAGCGAGTTGATCAGCGTGTTGCCATGATGAATCAAATTACCTTTTTCAAATCATGAATTAATCACAGGATTTTAAACACTATCAGACTTTGTTATAGTTTAAAAAGTGCACTCTTGTTTTTCGGGTGAAGGATGAACTCCTTTTTTTTTCTCTTAGTATATAAACACTTCTATTTTTTTTAATGCTCCTTTCTCTATCTCAATAATTGCTATAAATGACATGGGTCATTAACAGCTAACAAATGTCAGTTTCTTCTAAGGTACTGAACCCAACATTGTGATAAAAAAATGGAAGATATACGTATGACTCAGATCATCAATTCACACTATTTGCACAGTGAGTTAAGAGGGTAATTTATCTTAATTAATCACTTGTAAAGCAATCAGTTGTCATCAATTTGGGATATTTCGCAAGCTAATTTTGTCATGTCCAATCATGGTGATTGACGACAAGTAATGTAAATTAATCTTATGAAAAAAATGAACTATTTAACGGGTGCGGCGCTTATGATGTGCTTGTCATCCGTCAACTCATTTTCACAGTGCACTGACTGGGAGAATGAGTATGTCCTGAATAAGGACAGTAACCCCGGTTCTCAGAATGATTTTGATTTTCTGGGCCAAGGTGATCAGGTTGCGCAAACCTACCTCTATTCCGGAGAAGGGGTGATAAATGCCATCACAGTACGAGGATATGTTCCGGGTATGTTCTCCTATGCAGAGATGCGTATGAGAATATACAATGTTGACGCTAATAACAGACCAACATCGGCAATATCGTCTTATTATTATTTCAATTATTATGACAATCCGTCAAATATGCAAACCGTTTACATTCCGCAAACAAGCGTGAGTGGAAATTTTGCTATTTCAATTCAGGTTGTTGGGTATAATCCACTGCGCACATTTGCCTGTCTTACAAATGAAACAGGAGATGGTTCAGGTGAAGATCTGTCTTCATACAGAAATGGCTATAGCACCGGATCATGGTTGAGTACCTTGTCGGGTCCTCATGGTGATGTTGATTATTATATTGAGCCATTGATGACGCATACAAACGATGCCGAATTTGAAGTGGACGGTGGCAACTGTCAAGCCGCAGGCAATGTTACTTTCAATAATAATTCAACTATTTCAGAAGATGTAATGTTTAACCAGGCATCGGCTGTTTATACTTGGAATTTTGGTGATGCAAGTTCATCAAATCTTGAAAATCCTACACATACTTATGCGCCGGGAGCATATACTGTTACGCTTACTACTACGTATGAAAATTATGACGGTACAACTTGTACTGATTCATATTCACAAGATATCAGTGTTGGTATGACAGTAGCTGCTAACGTTACCAATGCAACATGCTTTGGATATGAAGATGGTGAAGTAAGTGGAACAGTTTCTAACGGAAACTCACCTTACATTTTCTGGACTTCTGAAGGAGATAATCTGACTGGTTACGCTGCCGGAACTTATACACTTTATGCAGAAGATGATTTAGGTTGTACAGCTTCTGTAAATTTTACAGTTACTGAAAATCCTGAAATTGTTTTTGGTACACCACAAGTAACTTCTGCAACATGCGGAAATGCTGATGGTGCTCTTTTAGTTTCTGCGGCTGGTGGAACAGGTGCGCTTGAATACAGTCTGGATGGTGGTGCTTACCAATCAACCGGATATTTTAACGGACTAACAGGTGGTGTTCACACGGTTACTGTTATGGATGCAAGTTCTGCGAATTGTACTGCAGAAATGAGTTTTGTAATTCCTGAAGCAGCAGCTCCACATATCACTCTTTATTCTGTAACCAACGAATTGTGTAATGGTGATGCAAGTGGTGAAATTGTTGTAGTTGGAACCGGCGGTACCGGAGCTCTTGAGTTCAGTATTGATGGAGGTACTACCTATCAATCATCGGGTACTTTCACCGGTCTTTCTGCAGGTACTTATACGGTGCTTGTTCAAGATGATATCTCTTGTGTAAATGGTATTTCAGAAATTGAAGTTACACAGCCTGATGCAATTGATTTTGATCTAAGTGCAGAAGATGTGTTGTGTTTTGGTGGTGCAAATGGTTCAATTGAAGTTTCAAATCAAATTGGTGGTGTTGGTACCTTCGTGTATAGCTTAGATGCTACAACATATCAATCAGGTTCTAGCTTCAGCGGATTAGCTGCAGGTACTTACGTTGTTACTGTAAAAGATGTAAACGGATGTATGGAATCAGGGAATATTGTTGTTGAACAACCTACTGCGCTTTTAGTTAGTAACTCACACAACAATCCGGTTTGTAATGGATATGCAGATGGAGATATCACTGTAACTGCGACAGGTGGTTCACCTGATTATACGTATGACTTGATTGGTGATGGTAACCCTGCACAGTCATTCAATACATTTAACGGAATCCAAGCAGGGTCATACAATATTGTTGTGACAGATGCTCATGGATGTCTTGCAAATACATCACTGACTGTAACGCAGCCTGATCCTATCGCTGCGAATATCGTACCGGGCTCTTCAACTTGTCTTGGATCTGATGGAAGCATTGGCGTTGTTAGTGCTACCGGCGGAACAGGTTCAGGGTATGAATTCAGTTTTGATGGTGGTTCAACTTGGATTGGTGTGCCAAACAACATTCCTGGTTTGAGCGCAGGTCTTTATGATATTCTTGTACAAGACGATGCAAATTGTGTGCTTGGGTATATGATTAATGTTACAAATATTGGTGCGCCTCCTGTATTAACAGTGAACAACCACACTGATGTAAATTGCCACGGTGGTAATGATGGTTCAATTACAGTTGGTACCGGTGTTGCTACTGATGAATATAGCATTGGATTTGGATTCCAATCGTCAGGTACTTTCACAGGTTTGACTGCGGGTACTTATACAGTAGTTGTACAAAGCAGTGCCGGATGTGAACTTCAGGCTGGCACAATTACAATTATTGAACCTGCTGACTTTGTGATTATCACTACACCTGTTGATGCGTTGTGTAATGGTTCTAACGATGGTGAAGTTGACATTCTTGCAAGTGGTGGTGCCGGAACAATTTCATATAGTCTTGATGGTACAACTTTTCAATCAAGTTCAACAATTGATGGATTGGGTGCAGGTGAATATGAACTTGTAATTCAAGACGCACTTGGTTGTTTAGGATACTCATCATTTGTGATTGGCGAACCAACCGAACTTGAATTATTCACTGCACATTTGGATGTAACTTGTAATGGTGCTTCAAACGGGGTTATTTATGCTATTGCTGATGGTGGAACACCTGCTTACGAGTATAGCTTGAATGCGGGGCCTTATTCAAATAGCGGAGTGTTCTCAGGATTGTCTGGTGGAACATACACTGTCTACGCTCAAGACGATCATAACTGTACAACAACAGGTGTGGTACAAATTCATGAGCCAAGTGCAATAGTTCTGAACGCTTCGGTTTCTGACGTTAGTTGTGCAGGGGGTGATAATGGAGTTGTTGATCTTTCAGTTACAGGTGGTGTTGCCCCATACATGTTTACTTGGGTATTGGATGATGCTATCATCACAACTGAAGACATCTTTAATTTAACTGAAGGCACATACAATGTAACAGTAACTGATGCTAACGGATGCGTTGAAAATGGATCTTATTCTGTTGATGCACCTTCAAATCCACTTGTGGTTAATGGTGCTGTTACTAATGCAACAGGATCTACTGCAACTGACGGTGAAATTGACGTAACGGTAACCGGTGGTACTGCACCTTATACTTACAGCTGGTCTAACGGATCTACCTCAGGTGATCTTACCGGACTTGCTCCAGGTGTTTACACAGTGGAAATTACTGATGCTGCAGGATGCTCTGTGTCTAATACATTCACTGTAACATTTGAACTAGAAGTTGGAGAAGGGCAAGATGGATATAGCATATCAATTTATCCAAACCCTGCTAGTGCTTATTTGAATATTCAGGTTACTGATGCATCAGTTGAAAAAATCACCTTGATTGATTTACAAGGCAAAGTGGTTTACTCTGACAGCACCGGTGATGCTCAAGTTCAAATTGGTTTAGATGAATTCTCAACCGGAATTTACTTTGTCAATATTCACACCGACAAAGGAGTAACAGTAGAGAAAGTTGTTATTACCAAATAACGAATTGATCATTCATGATCAAATCCCGGTTTCATATTTTGAAGCCGGGATTTTTTTTGGGGGAAAGTAGATGAACACTCCTCATAAAAGGTAATGTTCAAGAAATAGAAAGAAAAAAAATTGACGGGTTGGAGTTTAGGTTGGCGCTGGGATTAAGGTTGTATATAGCCTAGTGATGTGCAGATTTAATCGCAAAGACCTATGATCACTGTTTCGGAGAATACAACTATTTACCTTTTTTTTTATTATTAAATCGATCTGATAAATTGAACATCCGAATGGGGAATGAAGCAATTTAACTTTTTTTTGATTGTCACTTACAATAGAAAGTATCAGAATCAGAGTTTGAAATAGTTTAAATTTTTTGTTGATCAATTACGAAAATGGGAAGATTTTAATTCCTCCCCCAACAGCTCCATAAAAATAACCAATCCACATCAACCAAGTCAAAAGCACATCAAATGTTAGCCTTAAATCCTTTAAGCAAGTATTGGCAGAACGTTTCAAAAACTGAATTAGAGGGTTTCAACTTGAATTTTATTATCGTTAAAATGAGTTAATTGGTCGAAAAAAATGAGTTGAGCTAATCACTCGTAATCGTTGATAAGCTCTGGGATACCGTTCAATCAATAAAACCGGCAGATAGAAAACTTATTGGATATAATGCATTGTTATACAAAGAAATCTTTGTACATTTATAACAGAGTAAGTAGTTTTTTTCATTTCAAAAGTTGATGAGCCTGGCAAACGTGTCAGGCTTATCTTCTTTTATGCAGTCCCGTTTTCAAGGGCTTTCGCTACATCACGCAAAGGAATGTTCAAGGGTTGGTTAGAATCTGAAAATATTTTTTCTTCCAGTATGACTACTTTATTTCCAAGGGGTTGCCAGCGTACAGCATGCGTTGGACGTTGGGTAGAAAACAAACCAATGGTTTTAATATTGGCAAGTCCGGCCAAATGGAGTGGCCCGGTACTTGCGGCAATTAGGGCATCTGATTTTGAAATAAATCCAATCAGTTCATCCAAATTCATTTTACCGGTTAAATCATGCACGTTATCATGCACCGGAATTTTATTGCGGAATAATTGACCTTCTTTTTCAGTGCCGGTAAAAAACACTTCATATTTGGCGCCATCCAGTGTTTGAGCTAATTCTATGAAATTTTCAATTGCCCATTCACGCGCGCTGCCTTGTGATTTGGGGTGCAGAATTATATTACACTTTCCCGGTTTCAGTTGTTGAATAAATGAATTAGCTGATGATTTTATGCGGGAGAATCCTGCTGAAATTTGTAATGATGTTAATGTTGGAATTTCATCAATACCAAATGGCGACAAGAGTTTTACATTGAGTTGTGATTCGTGCAGATCAGAATTTTTACGCGTAAATGATGGCCGGTGATTACAAGTAAACAAATGAAAAAAACGGTGTGATGTTCCAATGCGATTTTTTATGCCTGCTTTTTTAGCCAGTTGTGCAATTTCTTTTCTTGGAAAAACATGAATGAGGGTGTCAATATTTTTGGATGATAAAAAAGCTATTTGCTCTTGTATGCTCATTTGCTGAAGAGTGGCCCATTCCCAAATTTCATCAACAAAAGTGCAAGTTTCTATGACAGGTTTTGTGTAGGTATTTCCCAAAAAAGATATTTTGCACTCAGGGAATTTATTTTTCAATATTCCGGCTAAGGGCAAGGTTAGACAAACATCTCCAATGCTGTCTGTTCTGCTGATGACAATATGTTTGGGATTGCTGATCATTTTTTGGTGAGGCGTCTCAGTTCTTTATATTTTATCACGTTTGATTGTGCTGAAATCAAAGCAATTTTAAATCCCATGCGTCCGTCAAGAAATCCGGCTTTTAAAAAATACATAGAAATAAATCTGCCTATGGCGCTAAGCATGGGCTTTAGTGCGCTCGCAGTTTTTCCTTTTTCAGCAAGTTTTTTCGCGGTGAGTAATGAGTATTTATCTGCCCGCTCACGATGTTCTTTGAATGAATAATAAGAGAAATGATTTAAATGACCTGCTAATTCTTTTTGTGTTAAAGGACTTGAAAATTCTAATTCTTCATGTACGTATGCGCCGGTCCATTTGGTTTTGTCTTTTGGAAAAATACGCACCTTTTTATCAGGATACCAACCTGAATGATAAATCCATTTTCCGCAATAATTAGTCAAGCGGTTCACTATATAAATGCCTGAAAACCCAATTTTTTTTTCAGCAAGAATAGCTTCAATCAATTTTTCATCAGGCGCCTCATCTGCATCAAGTGAAAAAATATAATTTGAATGAACTAGTTGATTGGCAAAATTTTTTGTGTCAGCATATCCTTTCCATTCTGTCTGCACAAATTGAACGGCATGCTCTGCGCAAATGTCTTTTGTTTTGTCAGTTGAATAACTATCTACCACAATAATTTCATCAGCAATTGATTTTACAGATATGATAGCCCTGCCGATATTCCGCTCTTCATTTTTTGTGATGATGACAACCGCAAGCTTTTGCATGGGGTAAAATTAGTGAAAATGATGAAAGGTAAGCACTCAAAAATACTCAGCTGAATAATACAATTCCCAGCGCAGGTTTTTTAAAGACATGCTTTCTGAGGTACCGGCATTCCAAATGAAAACTTCAATTGGGCTTGTGCTTTGATAATCCGGCTCAATTTTAAACTGCATTTTTTCCCACGATGTTTGAATGAATTCTTTCACAAAAAACACGTGTGAGTGGGTTGAGTCTAATACAAACACAATGCGTGATTCAGTGATTTCAGTTTCAGCGCGCGCATCAAAACTAAAAATTAATTTATCTCCTTTTTTAAATGAAATGCTATCAGTTGTCGCAACTGCGGAGTATTGATTTTTTTCATCAGACTGTAGGGCCCAGTCCTGCTCAATCAAAACTGAATTACCCTTAATCACATGACCAGATATTGGATTAAGATCAACTTGCCCTGAAGAAATATTTTGCCAATGCGCAGGCGGATAAATCAATGCCTTTTTTTTCAAAGACAGAAATTGATCCCAATATTGTGCTTGCGTTGGCGAACCAAATGGTAAAATTCCGTTGGCTATTTGAAATGCCTGCACTTGATTGAATATAATTCCCAGAATAAATAGTGTAGTAAAACTGAATTTCAAAAAATTTGATTTAGTTGCTAGCCATTGTATTATCAGGGTAAACAAATATCCCGGAATCAGGTAAAAATCAATCATCACACGCTGGCTCATGCCGGCTCCATAATACCAGCACCACCAACTGCTGAAGAGGTAAATGAGTAAAGCAAAAAGGGTAATTCCAATGAGAAATTGCGCGCGGTTTTTTCTCCATAATAATAGAAATCCGCAAACAAGAATTAGTAACATTAAAGGCGTATACAGAAACCATCCTTTGGTGTATGAGAAAAGAAAATTGAAAATTTCAGGTGATAAAAAATTAAACCCTTCTTTGCCGTAAGAATAGACAATCCAATTACCTGTTTGCATTTTCCAAATGATAGGTGGAACGGCTAGTATGACAAACATGATCGGCAGAGCGTAAAAAATTACGTTCACTGAAAATAATTTTTTCAGCAAACTTTTGTAATAGTTAAAATCAGGAATAAAGAAGATAACAAGTCCAACCGCCAGCACATTAGTTGGTCTGATTATGACTAGCAAGCAAAGGGCTGCCACAAGAAATATAATAGATTTTCGCGAAAAATTATTTTTCAATTGTAGGGCGTGATATACAGCAAAACAAATCAGAAAAAAATTGTGAATGTGCGTTACCGACTGATCAAATACTGAGTAGAAAAAAATATTTGTCCCCATTACCATGACAAGCAATGAGAGATCTGCCAGCAAGGGTTTAACACTGCAGAGTTGAAGAGATTTTTTGAAATAAATCATTCCGGCAAGCATGTATACCCAAAATCCGATGAGAAAAAATAATTGATACGTGTAGGCATATCCATCAACGGGCAATCCTGCGATGTATGAAATTCCGTGAGCCGCTGCGAAGAATGGAAAGTATAATACGGCAACCCCCGGAAAAGTTTTGTTTACCTTTTGTCCGTCTACCTCATTTACAAATGATTTGGAGTTGGCCGGAACATAATACGTTTCATTGATTTTTTCTACAAAACCATAATGCGGATCGTGATAGATAAATAGCGCAGGCAGATACGCGTAGTAACCTTGAGCATCACCGGCAATTGGCTTTTTATACGGGTTGTTGAGGTCAGTACGAAAACTCTGAACCAGAATCAGCAAGAGAAGCAGAATCAAAGGGGTTCTATATTCTGCCGTTTTTTTTATCATTTCCAGTTTCTCAAGGTACTGTCAACATACACCTTATTCTCGGTGAGTTTATCAATCAATGCCTGGCGGAATGCTTCCTTATCTTTTGAATCCAAAACAGAAGTTTCAAAAGGTAAATTGAGATCTTCACGATACCCGAAATTGATCATGTCGGATTGATGCAATTCAACTTTTTCTAGTCCGGTATAATAATATAAATGCATTTCTCTGTCATACACCGCCACCACCTGACTGTTAATGCCAATGCGGAATGCAGTTCCACCCTTGGAAAGAATAAAAATAAAATAAAGTGACTCCAGAGAGAGTAAGCCAAGTACCACCAGCATAGGAATAACATACATAGGTTCAACCGGAATAACCACCAGGCAAAAAATAAAAGCTGCCATCATAAAAAAAAACTTCAATGGCGGTGATTGTAATTCCATGTTTCAGATGTGATTTTGACACAGTCCAGCTATGAGTGAATTGCGTGAATTTTTTCATATCACGTATGCCTTGCCAGCGGCGTTTGACGCGCAATAATCCAATCAAAAAAACAAGCAAGGAAAAGCCTGCAAATATTTGCTGTTGATATGGCATGCCGCGCAAATGCAAATTTGAAATAGACAAATCAAATACTGAAATCAACACCATCAGGCAGAAAACTGCCAGGGTAGAGAAGAGGAGGATATTGATTGCCTTGTTCATTTAGCTGCCTGACGTAAAAGTTTCAATCTTGTTTTTAGTGATTCAATTTCTTCTTTATTCCTTCTGATATTATCGTTCACGCTTTTAAACATTGGATTTTTTTCATCTGCATTAGAGAAAAATGCAAGATTGGTTTCATACTTGAGTATTTCTTTGTTGAGGTGATCAATTTTTTGTCTGATTTGAGATGTCTCTTGGTCAAGCAATCTCTCCTTATTATTGCTGGTTAGGATAGAATCAATCTTTGCCTGAAACATGACTTTTTCTTTTTCTTCACGATCAATATTTAAGCTCGCGTATTTGTCGTCCAGCGCCGTTTTGTAATCTTTATAAATGGCGTCTTTATCTTCAAAAGGCACGTTGCCGATTTTAGCAAATTCTTCAGAAAGAGCTTTCAAATCAGCAATCATTTTTTGCGCTTCGCCGGCGGGTTCGTAGGCTTTAATTTTTTCAATGACCGCTTTCTTTTTATCTAAATTTTCTTTGTTGGCATCATCTTGTGCCTTGAAATGATTGTCTTTTGATGAAAAGAAAAAGTCAATGGGTTCACGGAATTTTTTCCAAAGAGAATTTTCAAATTTTGGTCCGGCTGATCCCAATTCTTTCCATTTTTTCTGTAGGTTAAGAATCTTATTGGTTTTCTCTTTCCATTCAGTTGAATTTTTCAATTCTTCAGCCTGTTTAATCAACTCTTCTTTTTGATTTTTAATAGTACTGAACTGATCGTTGCGCTCACCATAAAATGATTTTTTACGTGCAAAAAAGTCATTGCAAATAGCTCTGAACTCATGATAAATATTTTCGTTTTCATCACGTGGTCCGTAACCTATTTTTTTCCACTCTTCTTGCAATTCAAGCAGTTGATCACTCGCTTTTTGCCAGTGTTTATGATCTGTTAATTCACGCTCATTGATTGCTTTTGCCTTAGTGACAAATTCTTTTTTCAGATCAAGATTTTTTGCTTGTTCTGCTTTGCGATCATCATAGAATTTGTGAATTTTATCATAAACTGCATTGACAGTGTTCCAGTATTCTTCTTTAATTTTTTCCCACTCATCCTGATGTGTGCCACCCAAAGAATTCCATTCGTCTTGCAATGCGTGCAATTGATTTTCTATATCTTTTATTTTATCAAGATTGGTTAGCGCTTTCAGTTTTTCAATCAGTTCTTTTTTCAAAGCCAGATTGCGGTGTAAATCATGATCTTTAATTTCTTTATAAATACCAATATTGTATCTAAACGTATCAATGAGTTGTGAAAATTCTTTTTGAACTTCTTGTCTTTTTTCACGCGGCACAGCGCCTACTTCTTTCCAGGCATCCTGAATTTCTTTGAAGCGTGAAATGGCTTTACCAATATTTTCTTCATTTTGAATCAAATCAGTAAGCGCCGCGATGTATACTTTTTTCTGTTTGTAATTCGCGTTTTCTTGATCTTTGATTTGTGTAAGTTCTACCTTTTTTCTTTCTTTAAAAACATTGGTCACCGCTTTGAATTCATCAAGCAAAGGATAGACAGGACGTTCAATGTTTTCAGGTTTTTCACCGGCAGCCAGACGGTCCAGTTTTTCAATTTCAAACTGTCTTTCTTCTTCATTCTGGATTGCATAAAATTCATTGACCAAATCATTGAATTCATTCTGTGATTCAAGTACAGATGGCTGGTTATTCAGCGCAATTAATTTCTGGATGATTTCTTGTTTCATAAAGCCTGCAGATTAAAGTGTTGTGAGTTGAACAACACAGTAAGATTTAAGGTAAATATTTATTGGATTATTGTCATAGAAAACGCAATGAAGTGCGATGACATAGTAGATTATTAGTTTATGGTTTGTCAGTCTGGTGACTGATCTGAGCCGAAATTACAATAAAGATTCTACAAATAAAAGTACTTATGAAATAACTTTTTCAGCCTGATAATCTACCAAGCTGCGGAATTCTTGTATGCGTGCTGTAATTTCATCTTCAGAAAGATTGGTTAAGCGCTCAGTACCAAATTTTTCAACGCAATAAGACGCCATAGCTGAACCGGCAATCACGGCACGTTTCATATTTTCAAATGACGTATCTCCGGTGCGAGAAAGATAACCAATAAAGCCGCCGGCAAAGGTATCACCGGCACCGGTTGGATCAAACACTTCTTCAAGCGGTAAGGCAGGAGCAAAAAATACTTTATCAGGACCAAACAATAAAGCACCGTGTTCTCCTTTTTTAATGATCAAATATTTTGGGCCAAAAGACATGATTTTTTTAGCAGCTTTCACCAGGGCATATTCCTTTGACATCTGACGGGCTTCTTCGTCATTAATGATAAGTACATCAACCAGTTTAATGGTTTGCATCAAATCATCCCATGCGATATCCATCCAAAAATTCATGGTGTCCATGGCGATTAATCTGGGACGGGTTTTAAGTCGTTCAATAACCAAACGCTGAACCGCAGGAGCAAGATTACCCAACATCAGAAAATCAACTCCTTGATATGAATCAGGTATGATAGGATCAAATTTTTCAAGCACGTTCAATTCTGTAACTAAGGTATCACGTGAGTTCATGTCATTATGATATTTACCAGACCAGAAAAAAGTTTTTTCTCCTTTTTTAATTTGGATACCTTCAATGGAAATTCCGCGTGATTTCAAATCATTTAAAGTTTCTTGAGGAAAATCTTCACCCACAACCGAAACAATTTTTTGATCAGCCGTGAAATAAGATGCCGACAGAGCGATATACGTTCCGGCGCCGCCAATAATTTTATCTGTTTTACCAAATGGAGTTTCGATTGCATCAAACGCCACGCTGCCCACAGTTAATAATGCCATGTTTTTTAAATTTGACCGCAAAGATAGGAAAAAGGCAACAGAAATCAGATGAACCAACAACGTAAACATCGTAGGGACGTGATTCATCACGTCCCGTATAACGATGATACGTTGGGTTTGACAATGATTCGTCCCGTATAACGATGATACGTCCCGTGTGAAGACAATTCACAATTGATGAAATAAAACGAAATGTGAAACATTCCAATGGATTAAATAACCGCGATGTAATAAATGGGGTGAATTTTCGATGCGCGATAAATCGCGTGGGATACGAAGAAATGCAATCAATGGCGTCGGGACGACATTTTTACAATCGTAGGGACGTGATTCATCACGTCCCGTATAACGATGATACGTTGGGTTTGACAATGATTCGTCCCGTATAACGATGATACGTCAACGATTCGTCCCGTGTGAAGACAATTCACAATTGATGAAATAAAACGAAATGTGAAACATTCCAATGGATTAAATAACCGCGATGTAATAAATGGGGTGAATTTTCGATGCGCGATAAATCGCGTGGGATACGAAGGAATGCAATGAATGGCGTCGGGACGACATTTTTACAATCGTAGGGACGTGATTCATCACGTCCCGTATAACGATGATACGTTGGGTTTGACAATGATTCGTCCCGTATAACGATGATACGTCCCGTGTGAAGTCAATTCAGAATTGATGAAATAAAACGAAATGTAAAATATTCCAATGGATTAAATAACCGCGATGTAATAAATGGGGTGAATTTTCGATGCGCGATAAATCGCGTGGGATACGAAGGAATGCAATGAATGGCGTCGGGACGACATTTTTACAATCGTAGGGACTTGATTCATCACGTCCCGTATAACGATGATACGTTGGGTTTGACAATGATTCGTCCCGTATAACGATGATACGTCCCGTGTGAAGTCAATTCAGAATTGATGAAATAAAACGAAATGTAAAATATTCCAATGGATTAAATAACCGCGATGTAATAAATGGGGTGAATTTTCGATGCGCGATAAATCGCGTGGGATACGAAGAAATGCAATCAATGGCGTCGGGACGACATTTTTACAATCGTAGGGACGTGATTCATCACGTCCCGTATAACGATGGCCGTTGCATCATGATGATTCATCACGTCCCGTATAACGATGGTCGTTGTATCATGATGATTCATCACGTCCCGCATAACGATGGTCGTTGTATCATGATGATTCATCACGTCCCGTATAACGATGGTCGTTGTATCATAATGATTCATCACGTCCCGATGGATGATAATACAACAGATATTTTTACATTTACCCATTAAATTTTTTTTTGTGAAAGCCATTGGAATTATTCCTGCACGGTATCAATCATCGCGGTTTCCCGGCAAACCCCTGGTTGATTTATTAGGCAAAACCATGATTCAGCGGGTGTATGAGCAGGCAAAACAATCGGCATTATTGAGTGAGGTGGTTGTAGCAACAGATGATGAACGCATTTGGAATCACGTGCAAGATTTTGGAGGACACGCTGTAATGACATCTATTGATCATGCAAATGGAACATCGCGGTGCGGTGAAGTCATTGAAAAATTTCCTGATTATGATGTAGTAATCAACATACAAGGAGATGAGCCGCTGGTGAGACCTGGACAAATTGATGAAGTGCTTGGTTTGTTTAAGCGACCTGATGTAGAAATTGGAACTGTAGTAAAACGTCTGCACAATTCGGCGGATATTGAAAATGAAAATCGTATTAAAGTGGTCTTAGATTGCGCGGGATTTGCCATGTATTTCAGTCGTAGTCCGATTCCTTTTGTGCAAGGCAAAAACGAGGCGCATTGGCATGAAGCCTTACCATATTATAAACACATTGGCATTTACGCTTGGCGCACTGATACGCTAAAAAAACTGTTGCAATTGGAACCGGCCGAAATTGAAAAAGCTGAATCCTTAGAACAACTCCGTTGGCTTTTCAATGGATACAAAATTGCCACCGTAGAAACTCATATTGAAACGCCAAATATTGATACGCCTGATGATGTGGCTAAAGTGATTAGGGCGTTGAATGGGGGGTGATATTTCTGCGATGAATTTGTTAAGCTGTTAATTCATACAATGTCGTAATTGTCCATTAAGTCTTTCCAAGAAATAATAACCCACCCAAACGCATGTTAAAAGAACTCATTGTCTGGTTTACCATTTCATTTGCAATCCATGCGTTGTTGTATTTGATTTTTATCATACCGGCTTATGGTTATGAAGAGGGAACTTGCGTAAGCATAGTTTGCGAATGGTCATACCAGGCACTTGGAATATTATTTTTTTTTGGCAATTTAGTTGCTGATCTGATGCAGCCCTATGGTGATGGTATAGTTTTGTTTTTTGTTGGAATTTTCCTCAACATGTTGCTGATCTTTGGTGTGGTTAAGGGCATTCGGTATTTGCGCAGATAAACCAAATTAAGCAATTGAATCTCCACGTCAATTGAAGGGTTGCAAATCAAATTCATTGCGTAGGCGCAGGTCGCGACCTGCGCCTACAGAACGATCATCAATTGCAACCCGTGCGGTTTATTTATTCAATTCCTCAATTTCGGATAAATCAAGATGCTAATTAAAACCTCTGGTTACGAGATTGGCATTTATAATAGACCATCCGGATTTACGTTTTGATTTGTCTCAATCAATTTCAACAACGGAGATTCCTTCCAAATGCTTACCTTTGCGCCATACATACGAATCGTGATGATTCCAAACTATTATGAGTAATCAAAAAAAATCTGGCCAATCGGCTAAAAAATTTGGTGGAACCCGAGATGGGTTTTCGGCCGGAAGAAACAAATCAAGAAATTCAGAAGAAAAATCATCCGGAAAAAAGCCCGGAATGGATAGAGAATTCAAAGGAGCACCCGGTAAGAAAAAATCTTTTTCTGATACTGACCCTGATAAAAAACGATCGTCGTCATTCAAAAAAAGTGATAAGGATACCGGTAAAAAATACGCATCCAAAGATGGAGAAAAGAAATCAGGTTATGACCGAGATTACAAGCGATCATCTGACTCCAAGAAATCTTATTCTGATAAAGACACGGATAAAAAACGCGCTTCGTCATTTAAGAAAGGTGAGCCTGATGCGAGTAAAAAATATTCATCCTTTGACAGCGAAAAAAAGTCTGATACAAACAGAGATTACAAGCGATCATCTGACTCCAAGAAATCTTATTCTGATAAAGACACGGATAAAAAACGCAATTCGTCATTTAAGAAAGGTGAGCCTGATGCGAGTAAAAAATATTCATCCTTTGACAGCGAAAAAAAGTCTGATACAAACAGGGAACACAAACGATCATCTGACTCCAAGAAATCTTATTCTGATACTGACGGAGAAAAGAAAAGAGAATACAATGCTAAGAAATTTGTAAAGGGATCAGGTAAAAAATATGCGCCCTTTGATCGTGAAAAAAAACCAAAGGGAGATCCATTACCAAGTTTTTCTGAAGACATCAGATTGAATAAATTTTTGGCGAATGCAGGAATTTGTTCACGTCGTGAAGCAGATGTACTCATTGCTACCGGCATTGTAAAGGTGAATGGTGTCATTGTAACTGAACTAGGTTATAAAGTGAAGCCGGGCGATGAAGTGAAATATGACGGAGCAACCGTACGCGCAGAAAAAAAGCGGTACGTCTTACTTAATAAACCAAAAGATTTTATCACCACAATGGATGATCCAATGGATAGAAAAACGGTGATGGTACTTGTTGCAAAAGCATGTAAAGAACGTATATATCCGGTGGGCAGATTAGACAGAAATACCACAGGATTATTGTTGTTTACCAATGATGGCGACCTCGCGAAAAAACTGACCCATCCACGGTATGAAGTAAAAAAATTGTATCACGTGGAAACAGATGAACCGGTGTCTTTTGAGCAGGTTGAAAAATTACTGAGTGGTGTTGAATTGGAAGATGGGGGATTTGTAAAAGCAGATAAAGTAGAAATCCTGAAAGAGAGCAAAGGACATGAACTGGGAGTTGAAATTCACTCAGGAAAATATCGTGTTGTAAGACGCATGTTTGAATCATTAGGTCATGTTGTAAAACGCCTTGATCGTGTCATGTTCGCCGGTCTTACTAAAAAGGATTTACCTCGTGGTAATTATCGTCATTTGACAGATGTTGAGGTGAATTATTTGCGGATGTTGTAATGGGGGGTCCCATCTTCAATCCATCCCAAGGGGAAGGACGGCCAGTTGCATAAAATTGAATTTGTTAAAAAATTTCCTCCCATGCAGGAGGAAATTTTTAACGGGACATCTTTAATTCATCAGAACACCCTATCAGCTAATCCCTAACCCCTTTTAAACTTTAAGTTCTGTGGTCACCCTCCTTAATCCTCCCTCAAGTGAGGAGAAATGATGTGTTGGGGTATTGTTTTTAAATTCTAAGTTCTGCGGTCACCCTCCTTAATCCTCCCTCAAGGGAGGAGACGTATCTGAAGTCATCATCACTAATCCCTAACCCCTTTTAAACTTTAAGTTCTGCGGTCACCCTCCTTAATGCTCCCTCAAGTGAGGAGACGTATCTGAAGTCATCATCCCTAATCCCTAACTCCTTTTAAACTTTAAGTTCTGCGGTCACCCTCCTTAATGCTCCCTCAAGTGAGGAGACGTATCTGAAGTCATCATCCCTAATCCCTAACCCCTAATCCCTAACCCCTAATCCCTAACCCCTAATCCCTAATCCCTAATCCCTAACCCCTCATCGAAGAATCTCCTTCACATTTGCTCTGATTTTTATGCTGATCTCGTCTGTGGGTAAATCATTGTCATCGCGTCCAAACGGATCTTCAATTTCTTCTGCAAGTACTTCTAAACTCACCAGGATGTAAAAAATAAAAACGGCAACGCCAATAGAATAATATCCCATCACATGAATGAATGCAAACGGAACAGTGGCGACGTAAATGAAAATAAATTTTTTCAAAAACATGCTGTATGAATAGGGAATGGGTGTTCCTTTAATACGTTCGCATGCTCCGGTGATATCTGAGAAGGTGCCTAAATTGGTATCGCATGCTAGAAATTCTTCTTGTGTGATACGCCCGGTTGCTTTTAAATCATGTAATTTTTGATAAAGCCAGCGAGCAATTAAACTAGTTTTATGATTCACTTTTTGAATTTCGTCTAATTCATTTTCTGTCAAATCAAGTTCTTCTAGTTTTACGCCTTCTCGCAACTGCTCTTTCATGGCAAAAGCATAATTTGAAATCATGCGTGCAAAATAATTTTCTGTCTCATGATCTAATTGCATAGACTTTATTTTGATTGCCAAATTGCGCGTGTTGTTCACTAAAAGTCCCCATAATCTTCTTCCTTCCCACCAGCGGTCGTATGCTGTATTGGTTCGAAACACCAGCAATAGAGACAATACAAAACCTATCAGCGTGAAAATTTGCATGAGGCTTGATAGTTTCTCACCCAAATTCCAATAATGTATTTCAAGGTAAACAAATGCTGACGTTAGCAGTGCAACTACAATGAGCTCTTTCCACAAAATATAAAATGTATCACTTTTATGAAAATGAAAAATAATACTGAACCATGTTTTGGGATTGTATTTAATCATCTTGAATTGTATTATGACACAAAATTAACCCAAATTACCAAACAGCATTTCTGCGATTTTTTCATGGCTTATTTGGTCGTTTGTAATTGTTCCATCTTGCCCTGAAACCGCGTGTGTCAATGTGTATGGTCATGGTGCCGGGATACAAGCCCATACCTCCTTTATCACCCACCAGAGTTTCCAAGATTTCAAGGGCTATTTCTTTATCAGTTTCATTTTCTTTACCATCGTTGTTAATGTCTTTGATGGTGAGATCTGCAGCAGTTCCAAAAATATGCTGGCTTTGTGTTGCTCCACCACGCTCTTGGTTATAATATGCATGCCGGTGGCTTTCTCGCACTTCAAATCCATCTCGGTTATAGCCTTGTGATTTTAATTCATCTATAAATTCCAGAATCCAAACCAAAAGTTGACGATCAATCAACCAGTATTGTTTTTTATTTGCCTCAATATTTTTTTCGTTTTCAATGAAATATTTATCTGTGCAAAGAAAATTTTGAATTCTGTTTTTTCCAACAATGTATAAATAACATTCGTCTCCCTGTACTATCCGATATTTTTTATCCTTTAATTTCTTGTTGAATATGCCTTGGGGATCTGTATAAGTTAAGTATTCATCTGGCAATTCTGAAAAAGAAACAGATTCAAATAATGAGAGAATGCTATCCATCTTTTCAATGGTATACACAGGTTCTTGTTTTGTTTTTTTATCAAATATTTCTGCGTGTTTTTCACGCGTACATGTAGTCAACATGCTGAATGAAATGAGGACAAACAAAAACAAGTTCTTATCTGAAAATGGCTTGAGTGAATGCATAATTATTTTGTCAAGATCTGATTTAAATCTTGTCTCCTGAAATTAAATTCAAAAAATGACTATGAATTTAACGTTTTTTAAAAATGGGTTTCAGCTATTTGTCTTTGAAAGCATTTTCACCGAGAACCATCCAAGAATTAGAATTACCAGTCCCATTAAAACCCAAAGCCAGGCCTTGTTTTTGAAAAAAGGTTCTGAGGGATTGGCTGTTCCTTGTGATGTAATTTCTTCAGGTCCTAAGGTTAAATAAGTCAATTCAGATGGAATACTTTCAACAAAATGTTGCAAATCGTAATCAGGTAATGATGCTTGCTGATTGCCGTAATAAAAAAAATAGTCAGCAGGTTCAGTGAAACGAATTAGGAGTTCATGTGTAAAACCTGAAACTACAACAGAATCAATGTTTATTTCAGGGTTGTTTCCATTGTGTATGATGATTCGCAATTCTTGAGCAAAGCGATTATCAAAAACATAAGCCGGTTGATGAATTGACGTGTAGATACTTTGATGAATACGCTCATAATTTTTAATGTATCCTTTTTCAGTTTTTGTGCTGTCACGTAGAATTTCAATATCCAAATCACGATAAAAATCAAACGAAGAGGAGGAGAAAATTGATATCCTGTTCACCGGCACTAATTCATGAAGTTGGATAGTGACTTCAGTCTGATTATTTTCTTTGTTTTCATGAATAGAAATTTGATTCGGATAAGTTTTGAAAACACCTGATTTTATTTCGGTATGCGTAATTTTAGCTGATTGCAGATTAGGGTTTTCTTTTGCCGGAATCTGAACTTGATAATATGCGTAATCTGTTGTATTGAAAAACAGCGTGCTAAAAGTATAATGTTGTGTTTCATTTTGTAGTGACACCATGCGATAATTCTCTAAAATGGTAAACCAATTCTCATTGTCATTGCTGCCTAATAAATTTATCTTCCAATCATAATTAGGCGTTGAAAAATTCATAAAAATTTCGTTGACCGGCTCTTTCTGATCAGGTTTGAAAGTGTAATAATACACCTGATCTTTTTTGACTTCATTGAGCATAGAAAATGATCTTTCAACTTGAATGATCTCATCATTTGTGTTTTCAATAATGTAGCCTGCTTCAATGGTGTCACCGGTTTCATTAATTCCATAAATTCTGAGATCAGCCAAATTGTGTTGTGTCTTTTGATAGATATCTTCAGGCAATCTTATTTTATGCCATTCAGCCTGCTGATTTTCAATTTTTCGTTTGTATGTATAATTTCCAATTTGTGCATTGACCGTGATAGCACTGAAAATGCAACAGATCAAGACAACCATGTTAGTGAAGTTTTTCATCATGCAAAATGTTATTCATTGGTTATCTCTACTCATTAGCCATTAGGTGCTTATACTTGTTATAAAGAAACGAAACAATCAACAGCAGTGCACCCACAGAAAGGAAAACAATGGTTTTAAAAATGGTAGTTAAATGTGCCAGATCATAGAAGAAAAGTTTCACCAGAACGATACCGAAAAACACTATAGCGCCAATTCTGAAATCAGCGCGCTTTTTCCATATTCCAATTACAATAGTGAATAGAGCAAACGCACTCCATAAAATAGTGAGGCCTAATTTTGATCCCTGTGGATTGTCGTACAAGTATGTCCACAACATTAATTCATAACTCAAAATAATGCAAGCAGTGATTAAAAGAATATAGTCAGTGAAGCGTTGCAAATTGGTTTGAATTTCATTCATCCAATTTTGTCTGATATATAATTTAATCATGAAAATAGACAACACAATACAAGCCACGATAAAATAATGACTGCCAATATTCCAATTTGAAGTGATAAAATACTGTGGATATTTTGGGTATTTAAATGACTCTAGCAAATCCCATGTTTCAATTAAACCACTTACATGCAAGAGCAACAGCAGCAATGAAATTAATCCTAAAAACAGTGAACCGGAAATATAATTTTTAATGAAACGTATGTGAACCAATGAGAGTATTGTTAGAAAACCGGTGGTATAAATGAAATAGGAAACCGTTTTAAACATTCTGTAATCACGGTTGTAAATCATTTCTGTATAATCTTCATCGGCATGAAAAAGTTCTACTGCGCGCTGATAATATTTAATATCCCAATAAATGGTGATTTCATAAAGAAAAGTAAAATAGAGAGAACCAAATAAAATGGCAGGAATTATAAAATGCATGGTTTGCTGCAGGTGAGGAAATTTGAAACTAGTTTCAACTCGTTTATATTTCAAGTGCAGATAGGTGATCACACCCGTGATAAGTACAAAAATCAACGATGTAACAAAGGTTCTTTGTCCTCGCGCTACAGCATCAGTAGAGAATGCTGATTGCTGATTGAGCTGATCCCATAATGACCAGTCGTTAATCAGGCTAATTATCGCTAATCCAAGCTGAATATAGGACAGTATCTGATAATAAGTAACGTTGAATTTTTTTGCCAACCATAACATCACCGCCGCTTCACACGCCCATATCATGGTTACCTGGTTGCCGTCTAATTGCACCGGTACAGCAATGGTGATAAAGGTCATCACCAAACCAATAATTAAGTGAAATAATTTGCGATCAGTAATTTTTGAGCGATAAACCGGAATGGCCACCAGAAAATGTAAAACAGCATTCAACAAGGTGAATAATCCCAAAAATTCATTGCCGTATTGGTGTGAAGAGATAATGCCGCAGCCAATACCATAGAAAAATGCTGAATTCAAAAATAGCATCACAATATCGGTAACAGCAAACGCTTCTTTTCTCATGAATTTATAAGCAAGAAAAACCGTATAAAACAAAAAGAAGAAAACAAAAAGATAACTCAGTGCAATGGTAAAATGGAGGTCAAATTGGTAAGAAGAAACCAACCAGAACATGAATATAACCCACGTAAAACCAAAGGCAGAATAGTAAAGCGATTTCCAATATTTTTTAAAAGCAATAACAAGAATACCTGCGTTGATCAGTACAATATAAGATAAGAAAACAAGTACCTTTCCTGATCCGTCACTTAGCATAAATGGCACCGCGTAAGCACCAACTAATCCAATATGCGCAATTACGGAACGGTTATAGTGAATTGCTGCAACTACAGTAAATGTGGTAAAAATCACCATCAAAATAAATGCAACCAATTGCGGGTATAAATTGTAAAATACGTATCCGGCATAAGTCACAAAATACATAGATGCCATGGAACCACTCACCAGCACTGCACTAAAATTTAGATACTTGCTTTTTAGTTTCATGCCTAAAAGCAGCAGCGTTGCGCCTACTAAATATCCGAGTATTATACGGGTTAACGGACTAATTAATTGATGATCTATAGAATATTTCGCACCAATACCTACACCAATTACCAACACAACAATACCAATTTTACTCAATAGATTTTCACCAACGAATTTTTCAAAATTGGATTTCTGTAAATTGGATTTGGAGAATATTTTTTGTTCGGTTGGTTTTGATGAACCGGTTATTTCTTCCATTGATTTTTCCAGCAATGCTTTTTGCTTTTCAGAAATTTCAATTTGTTTTTTCAGTGGCGCTTCAACTGGTTTTTCAACCGGAGTTGCAGATGATTTTTTAGATTGCCCACCTACTTTATACGCATGAAATTCTTCATTCAATTTTCTCAAATCAGCGCTTACTGCATTGTGTTTAGCAATCAGTTCTCGCAGCTTTTCATTGAGAGATTCCAGATTTGGTTCTGAAGACATAGGCATGGGTTAATAAATCTATCAAATCAAAGCTATGCATAAATTTGAGTGAATAACGCATATCATGACAGAATTTATCTCTGAAGAAAAAACCAACCCTGTTCAAGGACTATAGTTTGATCAGCATTGCGGTATTCAATCACGTAAAAATAAGTGCCGGCAACGGCAGGTGAACCTGAAAGATCTGTTCCATCCCAACTGCCTTCAGTGCCGCGATGCATGAGCATACCCCACCGGTTTTGAATTACTAAACTCAGCACTTCACCATGCGTTGCATCAAAATATAGCACATCGTTGATTCCGTCATTATCCGGTGTAAACACATTTGGCATAAACAAACTACAATCCATCCAGTTTATTTGAACAGTATCTGTTTGAAAGCATCCGGCATTATTGGTGATGGTAACTACAACAAACGTATCAATTCCACTTCCGCTTGAGTCCGGCAAGCTAATCCAATCAGTAAAATAATCATAGTAGGTATTCACAAAAAATGATTCTCCAAAACACAACGTAGTATCTTCAGGTAAATCAAATTGAGGTGCGTCAGAAATGTTGAATTCTATAAATGCTGTATCTGAAGCACAGCCTGCGGTGGAAACAATTAATTCTACGGCAACCATACCAGATGAATCAGCCTGATAATTCAAATACGTGTTTTGTGAAAGTGTATCAGAACCTGATAGCCACAAGTGATTTTCAGCGTTGAGTTCAGATGAAACTATTATGACAGAATCACCCATACAAAAATCTGAAATGATTTCATACTCCGGAATAAAATCATCAGCGATAACAAGAATAAAAACATCGGATAGAGGTGATGGGCACAATGCACCATCAAACGCCTGATAATAGAACATGGTGTCAGTGTATAACGCACCGGTACTAAAAGTGCTGCCTGATGATAGTGAATCAAAAGAAGAACTATACCAGACAACACTGCTTGTAGTATTCAGTTCAAACATTGCGTTGTTCCCTTCACAAATGAATGTATCAGGCAGTTCATTAATCAAGGAATAATCTTGATAGAGTACGGTGAGTGTATCAGATGAATTATAACATCCGTTCAACTCAACAATGCAGAAATATTGTCCGGGCTGTGAAATGAGAATACTACTGTCTGTGCTATAATCCGGCATCCACCAAATGGTTTGAGCATCCGTTGATGCAGATACTTCTAATGTATCAGACGGACAAATCCAAACAGTATCACTTGATGAAATAATCACTTGTGGAATAGGGTTAACCGGAATAGAAATGAAAGCAGAATCAGAAGTGCATGATCCAAAATCTAAAACCAATCCAACAGAATAATTACCTGCCGTATCAGCAGGAATAATTAGGTAAGATGAATCAGAAATTTCAACCCCATTATTAAACCAACTGAATGCTACAACATCATCATCTCCTGATGACAAAATAATGGTATCACCACTGCAATAAGTGCCTCCTGATAAAACAGAAGGAATGTAATTATTATGGATTACATGAACTGTGCTTACTTCAGTTACCGGACATAATCCAGAATCAGAAATTTCAAAAATAAATGTGGTGTCGGCAAATAAAATATCGGTGAGATAATCTGTTCCGGTTTGAATAGTGTCACCAGTTATATTCATCCAGATCACGGTTGAGCTAAGATTTGTTTCAAGTAATACGGCATTGCCTTCACAAATGGTGGTATCAATTGAACCGTTAGAAAATGAATTGCCATTCATGTTCACCGTGATGCTGTCAGAAACAGATGAACAGCCATTGAGATAAGCAGTGAAATAAAATATTCCTGCTGTGTCGGTCATCTGAGAAAATGACGTTACACCATTCATCCAAATGATATCTGTGCCGTTTGTAGTAGCATTAAAATTTACTGTATCACCTGGGCAAATTAACGTATCAGAACCAGAAGAAATAAATGCAGTTGGATTTGGATTAACCCAAACAGAAATGGTGGTAGTATCACTCACGCAATTGCTGTCAGCATAAAAGACAGAATAATTTCCAATCAACATATTTTGTGCTTCACCCAAGGTTAAAAGGTTGGTTGTTGTATCAGAATTATCTGGCAAAATCCAAATGATATCAAATGAGGGCGATGCTGAATTTGTAGCAAGTTCAATCCAATCATTTTCACAGTAAATAGAATCAGAAAGAATATCAGGAGCAATGGAACTGGCAAAGAGAGAAAGAGATACAGTTGTTGGTAAACTTGAACAAAGTGAATCAATATTATAAAGCGTAAAAACTTGATTAGTTAATACTGTCGAAAAATAAACTGAGTCTGAATTACCAATGAGATTACCACTTGCATCATACCAAAAAATGCTATCACTAGCTGATGCATACAAAGTTGCCTCGTTGCCATAGCACACTTGCAGCGGTGAACTAACCGGCGGTAATGGGTTAGATAAATATGAAATGACAATAGTATCAGTTGTTGTGCAGCCAAGTTCGTTTTCTGTTTGCAGAATGTAGCTGCCGGTTTGGGTTGTTTCTATAATAGACATTCCTTCGTCTGCTCCATTCCACCAATAATTCATCATGCCACCATTGGCAAATAATGTCACCGTATCACCCGGACAAACAGGTGTTGCCGGTAAGGCTGTAATTTGCGCAAGCGGAACAGAAATCATGATGATCACACTATCAATTTGCGTGATATTGCAAAAACTGGTTTCGCAATAATAGATGCCTGCAGTATCAACCGTGATGGTGAAAGATGATCCACTCAACGGAGGCAACCAATTGATAGCGGTTAACGGATTTCCGATCACGGTAATTTCAGCTAATTGTCCTTCACAAATTAATTGCGGTTCGGCTTGCAAAAATGGTGATGAATATTCTTTTGCTTCAACAAAATTTGAAGTCAGAACACAACCAAAATCATCGGTAATAATGCAATGATATAATCCGGGTAAATCAACCCATACATTCTGATTTGTTCCAAGTGTATCACCTTGCGGGCCAATCCAAATCCACGCCTGACCACTGAGTGCAAGAATTTCAAGTGAATCAAAAGGACAGACAATTCCGCCGTTCAGTGAAATATCTGGAATGATTATTTCAGGAACCGGGTAGCCCGATAGAGAATATGAATCTGAACCGGTACAAGTAACGTAGGGAGTAATCGTATCAGCATAAACTGTAAAATTAATACTGCTCAAGCCTAAAACAGTTGCAATAGAGTCACCCCAGTTTGCAGTAATCCACGGGCTGCTCCACACTACGGTTGTGTCTGTGGTTTGAACAGAAATCACCAGCGTATCACCCGGACAATAATTGCCATAAATTACTGAAGGACCAATGATATTGATGTATGGATCAGGCACAACGACAACAAAAAAATCACGAGAAATAAAATAATCAACGCTATCAGCACAATCATTCACTAAATGAGCAGAGAGCGTATGCCATCCCGGAGATGGTGGGCTGTTATAATCTGTTTGATTAATTTCAGGCCAGTAATACATGTACCCAAACGGTGTGCCGTCTAAAGTCCAGTAACTTTGTTTATATGGAAATCCTCCGCTTGGATGTGTGTAATTATGATCAAGCAAATAATGACCCCAGGTGCCATCACTGCAAATGTACAATGTATCTGTTGCCTCTTGATGTGCGTTGGTAAAATGAATATGCGGATCCAAAGTATCATGATGTGCGAAATCATCCAGTACAATAGTGTAATTGTTGATGCTTGTGCAACCAAATTCTGTAGAAGCGGTCACTTTGTAAATTCCTGAGGCATTAATGTATCTTGTCGTATCATCCAAATATACACCCGCATTCCAGCTCAATGTTTGAGTGAGCGTATCAGCAGGACTTGCCCAGATAATGAGTGAATCAGAATAACAAGTATCAATATAACCGGGTGTGGGTGATTGGTAATAATAATTCCAGTTATCACTGATCAATGGCGTTGCCGGTAATGGATGGCAGGTCACAAAAATGGTATCATCGTATGCTGCGCAACCGTCTTGCCGTTCTGTGTGCAACGTATATTGACCTGTAGTTGAAATATAGGTACTAATGATGGTACTTCCTGTGCTCCATAAGTAATCATAACGTGGGTGCATAATGGTATCAATGGCACCAACAATGTGATGTAAATTAACGCTGATCGTTGTGCTTCCACATTGGTCAATAGAATCTTGACAATTTAAAATGCAAGGTGCAATCGTGTCAAAATCACAAGCCGTTTGATGGGCATAATAATCAAGTGGCAGGCGGCTTATATCAAATGGATCCGTAATGAAGATGTCTTTATTTCCAAAAGATTTTCTCTTGCAGAAATTTCCATAATCATAATCAGTGCAATTTGCAGATGCGTAATTGGTAGTGCCGGTACAGTTAGAAAAATTATAATTGTCGCCGGCAGGAATAACCAACCAGTTTTCAAAACTTCCTGCCAGCACCGGATGATCTACACCTTTCATGACAATGGCTGAACAGTAATCATCTTCATTACTGCCGAACTGCCTTGCCCACTGAAAATTTCCTGCTGCTGAGTATTTAATATAATGCACATCACGATAGCCCAATGAATAAAAAGTAGAGTTGCCGTAGATCTGATTCATCTGTGTAAAATCACACTTGAATAATCCGGCCAGGTAGATATCACCGTTGGAGTCAATGGCTAATTGTTTTGACGTGATTTCATTCTCTGAAAAATTACTTGAGAACCATGAGAGATTTCCGTTTTCCTGAATTTTTGAAACAAGTATATTAAACTCACCACCGGGTGCAAAATTGGTATTACCGGCTTGATGACTTACTTGCATATTGCCTTTGAAATCTCCGGTGAGAATTAATTCATCAGCGTGCCAATCTATGTCATACAACAATACTTGTCCCGCGCGATATTTATCAAACCAAATTTCATTTCCCATGTTGTCATAGCTGATCACAAAACCTGCATTCATTGATTGATTATTGTGCGTAGATTGAAAGGTGATCGTATCAGAAAATTGTCCGGCAACATAAATATTATTTTGTTCATCAACACATACTGCCATTCCGCGATCATCATATTTTGCATTCGCTTCACGTGTCCACAAAAAATTACCAGAGCCGTCTAACTTCGAGAGAAAAAAATCATAAGCAGGTTGTCCGGTATTGGGGTCAGTTGTACTGGTGAAATTGTCAGGTCCAAAAATTCCATCCCCTTTGTATTGGCCGGTTACTATTACGTTTCCATTGTTATCAACTTCAATGCCGTATCCGGTATCTCCGTATTGACCTCCAAAATTTACTGCCCATAAAAAATTTCCATTCGGGTCAATTTTGGCCGCAAAAATGTCGCGGTCATTTGCTGTGAGAGATATTGAACCAAAGCTTGCTGTATTGTATATGTATCCGGTAATATAACTGTTTCCGTTTGCATCGGTTGTGACAGAATACGCCCGATCTGGTCCAATTCCACCTGCTTTGATTGCCCAAAGAACATCACCATCTGAATTTGTTTTAATGACAAGTATATCTGAGTTGCCCGCACTAGTTAAATTGATTGATCCAATGCTGGTAATGCTGCTGAAATATCCGGCAGAAATTATATTGCCTGCTGCATCAGTGTGTGATGATAGTATTTCTTCATGCACCAGATTACCATAAGTTTTTGTCCAGTTTAACTGAGCATCTGCAGCTGCGTAAACAGTGCACAAAACGCTAATGAGGATTAATTTTTTCATGGTTTGGATATTTGGTAAACGTAAAGAAACTGAAGCAGGTTGGTATGTACCGTATTGTTGACTGAGTGGTATTCTGTAAGTTGTGATTGGTTTTCTCACCAATTAAAATGTAGGTTTTGATATACTAGTCAACGCTATTCTTATCTTTGCCGCCATTAATTCATCGTATGAGAGGTAAATTAAAAGGCTGGTTTTTTCTGTTGAGATTGCATGTTCTGGTGCCATCAAAAATTTTTATTTTTTTGGGACATCTGGCGCAACTATCGCGGTTTGTTCATCAGAATAAGAAAAAAGGACATTCAGATTTTTATAGCGCAAAATTTGTGTATGCCAAACGAGAAGATTTGTTTAGACATGTTATCCAAACTGAAAAAATTGAGTCAGTAGATTATCTTGAATTTGGTGTTTCAAAAGGACATTCATTTCGCTGGTGGGCAAATGAAATCAAATCAACCGATGCACGATTTTATGGTTTTGATACCTTCACCGGATTACCTGAAAACTGGGGACCCTTCAAAGCCGGTGATATGTCAAACGGAAATGAACCACCAAAAATGGATGATGGTCGTTGTCAATTTTATCAAGGATTATTTCAACAAACCCTGTTGCCTTTTCTTGCAACATACAAAAATGAAAACAGAAAAGTGATTCACATGGACGCTGATCTATATTCAGCTACGCTTTATGTGCTCACGCTAATCACACCTTATTTGAAAAAAGGCGATATCATTTTCTTTGATGAATTTAATGTACCCATGCATGAGTACAAAGCCTTTACTGAATGGGCCAATTCATTCTACATAAAATATGAAGTGGTGGGCAGTGTAAATAATTTCTACCAAACTGCTGTTAAAATTCTTTGAGTTCAGGCTTAATCTTGTTCAGGGATAGGCGCTTGTATTGTCGGTTCGTGAAATTTTCATACATTTCACCGAATCAAAAAATCTCATGAACATGAAAAACAGCTACAAATTTCTAGCTGCGTGCTTGCTCAGCGCGGGTATTACTCTACCTTCGTTTGGTCAATTGCAAGAGCAGCGAGGTGTGAGTGCACAACCTCAGGGTATCGGCTTTGCGGCATCCTGGAATTGGCATGTATCACCTGATTTTCACCATCAGCATGATGGAGAACATTGCGTTACTGATGCTATCACCAACCATTGGTTAGAAACAGAAGGCATTGCACAACGATATCATGAAGAAGAGCAACAACAAGCTATTCTTGCTCAAAATTTTGAAGGATCGGGAGAGCGTTCAACGTATACCGTACCCATTATTTTTCACGTGGTTTATAATCCTTCAAATCCCGCTGAAAATGTTTCTCAAGCAGATATTTATCAATTGTTAGATGCAGTAAATGAAGATTTCAATTTGTTGAATGCAGATGCTGCCAGTGCAAGAACTGCGCTTGGTTTTGTGCCTGCAAACGCAGATATTGAATTTTGTCTTGCTCAACGTGATCCATCCGGAAATCAATTGACTGAAATTGGAATTCACCGTGTGTCAACAACAGAAGATTATTATAATCCCGACACAGAAACTAACGAGATGAAATATGATGCCGGTGGTGGTGGAACAGGTACTCCGGTTTGGAACAGAAACAACTACATCAATGTTTGGATTTGCGATATCACCAATGGCGCATCAAGCGGTACAGCAGGTTACGCATATAAACCAACGGTGTCTTCATTACCTCCATCATCTATTGACGGAATTGTGATTGACTACAATTTGGGAATGGACCCTGCAAACAGAGTTTTAACGCATGAACTGGGTCACTATTTTGGTTTATCACATACTTGGGGTGATACGGATGGAACCGGTTGCACCAGTGGTAATGATGGTTTAACAGATACACCAAATACTGCAGGACCATCATTCAACTATTCTCTTTCATGTTCAGGTTTACAGCAAACTTGTCCGGGCACCAATACACAGTATGAAAACTACATGGATTATTCTAACTGTCAGGTAATGTTTACGGCAATGCAATCTAATCTGATGGAATTAGTATTGACAGGTTCACGCAACTCGTTGAACTCATCCAACGCTTGTGATCCTGTAAACCCTGTGCCACCTGTTACAGATTTTGTTGCTGATATTACAA